>JBGVAQ010000224.1:0-8105 GCA_045224775.1 Acutalibacteraceae bacterium
CAAAGCGGCAAAGGGCTGAATGAAAGGAAGGGAAAGCCATGAGTATTGCGCAGCGATTGGGACACCGGCTGTTAGTGTTGGTGCTTTTCGGGATCCTCGTGGGACTTCCCTGCGCTGTACATCCTGAAATATTTCATAGCAAAAGTAATACTGATGCTGTTTCGGGCGCAACCATGAAGCTGCCGGAACAGCCCTCAGGTGAGTTTGTCATTCTCATAAACGAAGGCCTGCACCAGAATACGCTGTCCGACTGGCAGAAGTTTTTTTCTGGTGAGGACCTGCCGGTTATTTTCGATGATATTTCTTGCCTGACCGCAGAGGGTGACTTGACGGGTATCCTTCTTGCCGAAAGAATGCAGGCACAGCTCCCCGAAAATCAGATGCGCCTGCGCAGCGAAAATCCCACCCTGCTTGTTTCCAAAGCGGAGGCAGGCTATATTGACGTTGCCGTATTTTCTAAAGAAATGGCGGATGCTTTGAAACTCAAATCTTCCGGACAATTGGAAGGCGTTGCGGTGATTACCGTCAAAGGAGGCGATTGACATGAGAAAGCTGAATTTGTTTATTGTCGTCGGTATGCTTGTGACCTTTCTTGTTCATGCCGTTATGGGAGCTTTGCAGCTTTCCGGTGCCAATGCCAACACCCTCAAGCCTCTTGCGTGGGTGTGCGTGGGACTGATAACGGCACATATCGTTGTGTCGGTTGTGCTGACCATACAAACGCTCTATGCCTGCAAAAAATCCGGAACAGGATACTTTAGAAACAACCTGATGTTCTGGGCAAAAAGGATCACCGGATTTACCATTGTCATTCCGCTTGTCATGCACCTGATGATTTTTCATTCCGAAAGCGGAGATGCCTTTCGCTTACAGGTGTTTACGTCAGGAAGAATGATTTCCCAGATACTGCTTGTGGTGACCATTGCACTGCACGTTATGATCAATATAAAACCGCTGCTGACAGGCTTTGGTGTAAAGGAAAATCGGGCTTTTGCCGGAGATATAATCTTTGTGCTTTCGGTGGTTCTTTTGCTTTTGGCGGCAGCGTTTGTAGTCTATTATCTGCGCTGGACAGCTTTTTGAGGAGGTGTACTATGAGTGACATGAAAACGGTGAACATTATCGGAGCAGGTCTTGCGGGGCTTTCTGCGGCGATCACTCTCGCCCGTGCAGGCGTTAACAGCAATCTGATTTCCTCTCAGCCATCAGAAAGGGCGCAGTCCGTATTGGCGGAGGGAGGCATCAATGCCTCCCTCGATACCATGGGTGAAAACGATTCTTCTGCGGAACATTTCAGGGACACCATGAAGGGCGGCTGCTTTCTGGCAAGCGAAAGAGCAGTTGGAAGTCTGACGGAAAACGCACCCTCTATCGTGAAGGAATTGGCAGCATTGGGCGTTCCCTTCAATGCCAAAAACGGGCAGATGCTTCTGCGAAACTTCGGCGGTCAGAAGAAAAAACGTACTGCTCATGCCAAAAGCAGTACGGGCAAAATGATTATGACTGCCCTGATCGACGAGGCAAGAAAATACGAAGCCGAAGGCCTGATCCGACGCTTTCCGAATCATGAGCTGACCGGCATTGATGTACAGGACAATGCACTTGTTTACGTAACTGTGCAGGACAGCCGCAGTATAAAATGTCTGCGCTTTACGGGTTCGACAATCCTTTGTACGGGAGGACTGAACGGCTTTTTTGAAGGTCTTACAACCGGTACGACACAGAACACCGGTAATGCCGCTGCCATTGCCTTTTGTTCCGGTGCGGAATTTGCAAATCTTGAATTCATCCAGTATCATCCCACAACCGTTTCCATCACATGCAAGCGCATGCTCATCAGCGAAGCGGCCAGAGGTGAGGGCGGCAGGCTGTATATTATGCGAAACAGTGAGCCGTGGTACTTTATGGAGGAAAAATATCCGGAGCTTGGAAACCTTATGCCGAGAGATGTTGTTTCTCGTGAGATGACAGCCGTTGTTTCCATGCCGGAATGTACCGGAAGCGTTATGCTTGACCTGACAGGATTGTCTGCTGAGGTGTGGAGAGGAAAGCTTTGCGATCTGCGGGCGGAGATACTGTCCTATATGAATATTGACCCGAAGTGTTCGCCTGTCCCCGTCAGTCCAGGGATACATTATTTCATGGGCGGTGTCCGTGTTAATATCAGGCACGAAACATCCGTCAAAAAGCTGTATGCCGCAGGAGAAGCCGCCTGTCAGTATCACGGTGCCAACAGGCTGGGCGGAAATTCCATGCTCGGCGCTCTTTACGGAGGCAGAACGGCGGCATTGTCGGCTCTTGAAACATCAGCAAAAGTCAGTATTGATGAGGTGAATACGGCAGCAGAAGCGTCCGTTCCTAAAAAACGTGCGGAACTTTGCGGAATTCTTTCATCGGGACTTGGCATTATCCGAAGCGAAGAAACTCTGAAAAGGGCAGTCAGCAAAATTGACGCACTGCTTTGTGAAAACACACTGAATGAGATCGACCGCAGCCGCACTCTGCTTGGAAAAGCAATGGTTTTATCTGCCCTTGAAAGGAAGGAAAGTCGGGGCGCTCACACGAGAAGCGACTTCCCTGATACTTTGGAGGACTTCAAAAAAACCACTGTCGCAAGGCAACACAACGGAGAAGTTATGATACGGTTCGCCGCCATCGACGAAAGTGAGGGAAGTCCGAAATGAATTACATTCTTAATATACTTCGCCGCAGACGAGGGGACGTAAAAAGCTACCGTCAAAGGTTTCTCTATGAGCCGGTAACAGAGGGCGACACGGTAGCTACTGCCTTGACAGAACTCAACAAACGTGAAGCCCTTGCGGACACGGACGGCACTCCGGCAGAGCCTGTTGAATGGGAATGCAGCTGTCTTCAAAAGAAATGCGGTGCCTGCGCCATGGTAATCAACGGACGACCTCAGCTTGCCTGCGCTGCTCGCCTGATCGACTGTAGCCGTCAGGAGATCATGATAGAACCGCTACGGAAATTTCCTGTTGTGTGTGACCTCGTTGTGGACAGGAGTATATTGTTTGAAAACCTGAAAACGCTGCGCCTGTGGCTGAACAAAGAGGCAGAGCTTCCCGACAGGTACCGTGAACTCGCTTATGAAGCCTCCGAGTGCATCCAATGCGGGTGTTGTCTGGAGGTGTGTCCGAACTTCTGTGTAAACGGAAGGTTTTTCGGGATGTCATCGGTACCTGTGACCACCCGTTTGCTGACGGAAATGTCGGTACGGGAGGCAAAGGAAATCGCAAAGCTTTATGCCCGCCACACCTTTGCCGGCTGCGGTAAATCGTTAGCCTGTAAGGATATTTGTCCGAAAGGAATAGACACCGAAAAGCTGCTGGTCAACGCCAACGCTATGGCTGTCTGGAAAAGGAGAAAAGGAAAATGATCGTCAACAAGTCAAAAATAAAATTCGGAGTGACCGACTGTCTGCTTTTTGTGGTGTCGGCGCTCTTTCTGATAGGTATTTACTTCTGGTTCCCTGTCTGTGATGCAATGGGAGATAAGATCATGTCCTGCCACTGGACGGGAGAAGTGATGAAGGGCGTGTGTATTCTCTTTGCAGCACTCTGTACCCTCCATATTTTTATGCCTGACGGTATGGTCAAGGCAGGTATGGACACAGCTATGATAGGTTTATCCGTGCTGGCAGTCTGCGTTCCGGGAAACATCATAAGCCTGTGCGGGAATGTCGATATGACCTGCCGGAAATATACACAGCCCTGGGTCATCGTGTTTTGCATTGCGATGATTCTTTTTGCACTTGCGGATATTGTTTTTTATCTGTCTGCACGGTCAAAAGATAAACATAAAAGAAGCAAGGCGGGGTGATCTGAATGAAATTCGCCTTTTATCATTCCGTAAAAAACATAAAAAGAAAGCCTTTGAGAAGTGCTTTGCTCTCAGCGCTTGTCCTGCTGATCGCCTTTACGGTTTTTTCGGGAGCGTTTGTCATCATCAGCCTGCAAAGAGGTCTTGCGGTCTATCGGGCAAGGCTTGGTGCCGATATTGTTGTAGTGCCGTCCTCAGCTACAGGACACGGTTCGGTTGATGACGTTCTGCTGCAGGGCATCACAGGAAATTACTATATGTCCGGAGATATATGTGAAAAGCTCGCTGCCACAGAAGGTGTCGAAGCTGTGACAAAGCAGTTTTTTCTGACCTCTGCCAAAGCAAGCTGCTGCTCGTCAAGAGTGCAGATCATCGGCTTTGACCCTGATACGGATTTTTCCATTATGCCGTGGATCGCCGAAAGCCATTCCGGAACGGTACAGGACGGAGACGTAGTAGTGGGTGCCAAAATCGGTGTGCCCGAAAGTGGCAGGATTACCTTCTATGGTCAGGAATATACTATCGCCGCAAGGCTAAAGGAAACAGGAACAGGGCTGGACAGCGCCGTTTTTGCCAATATGAACACAGTCAGGAAGATGGCGGTCAACGCTTCATCGCTGCTAAAAACAAGTCCCTTTCAGGGGGTTGACATTGACACGGCAGCCTCTGCTCTGCTGATAAAGGTGGCAGACGGCTATTCCATCGAGCAGGTGACGGACGACATCAACATACATATCACAAAGGTGAAGGCAACACCTGCAAAAAGTATGATCTCCGATCTTTCGGAAGGCCTTACGGGAACGTCAGCTTTGATCGGAATAATGGCTGCGGTGATCTGGGCAATGGCGGTGATCATTTTGGTGATCGTATTTGCACTTTTATCAAACGAACGCAAAAAAGAGTTTGCCGTTCTGCGTGTTATGGGAGCGTCAAGAAAAATGCTCTCCCGTATTATGGGAACGGAGGCGGCAGTTCTCGGTGCGATAGGTGCGATCATCGGGATTGTTCTATCCGTACTGGCAGTTTTTCCTCTTTCAGGTTCCATCAGGGATATGCTGAAGCTTCCTTTTTTCATGCCCGACCTGTGGGTAGTGCTGCTTTTAGCCGCAGGTGCATTTTTGATATCCGTTTCGGCTTCCGTGCTCACAGCACTGCTTTCTGCTAAAAAAATCACCACAAACGAAACAGCCTTGCTGCTGAGGGAGGACACATAAATGAAACTGAAAAGTAAAGGGATAACCAGAAGTTTTTTTAGGAAAGGCAGAAACACGAATTTCTTCTATGCGCTGCAGAAAACGGATTTTGAATTGCAGGAGGGTGCGGTCACTGAGATCGTCGGTCGTTCAGGAAGCGGCAAGACTACATTTGCCAATATCCTTTCGGGACTTCTTGTTCCTACCGAGGGCAGCTTATATCTTGACGGTGTGGATATCTATGCCCTGAGTGATGAAAAGCGCTCGATACTGCGCAACCGGCATATCGGTATCGTACCACAGGGGCAAACCGGTCTGCAAAGCCTGACTGTGCTGGAAAACGTACTGGCGCCCGCTATGATGTACGGCGATATGAAAGGCATAGAGGCTATTGCACGTCAGTATCTTGAGGAAATGGAAATTTCCGATCTGTGCGACATTTACTCCAATGAGCTGTCCGGCGGTGAGCTGAGACGTATGTCTATTGCCCGTGCACTGATAAATTCTCCGGAGATTATCATTGCTGACGAACCCACAGGCGATCTGGATGATGACACCACCGCCCTTGTGCTTAGACTTTTCCGCAGACTGGCAGATAAGGGGTGCAGTGTGCTGATCATCACCCACGAGCAGGAAGTGGTACACTATGCTGACAACATCTATCGCATGGAGAAAGGAATTCTTTCCGAAATATCAGGCGATTTACCCCTTGACAAAGGCGGTTAAATATGTTAAACTACGAAATGTCGGATGAACAATTCTCCGACATATTTTCACTTTGGCAGTTAGATATATCTAATTAGTTATCCTTGCGTTGATAATCCTATCGGGTAAATAGCTTATCGTTCGGTTAGATATAACTAACTTTTAGGAAGGAAATCATCATGAGTGTTGTAATCGTCGGTGGAAACGAATGTATGGTAAGAGAATACACGGAGCTTTGCAAAGCGTATAATTGTCGGGCAAAGGTATATCCAAAAATGTGCAGGGGGCTGCAAAACTTTGGCAGTCCCGATCTGTTGGTGCTGTTTACCGATACCATGTCTCACAAGATGCTGAGATGTGCATTGGACAGTGCAAAGGGACAAAAAATCCCTGTGGAACGTTCACATTCCGGTTCCAAATCGGCACTGAAAAACATATTGGAGCGTTATATCAGATAAAGGAGTGAAAAGCCATGTCGGAGGAAATGCTTGTCAGGCATTGTTCCCCTACCATCATCGGGCTGAAAACAGGCAATATGTTCACCTGCTGCTTTGAAAGCAAAGAGCAGGAGCATCATACACTGAAAAATCTGAACAAACAGCTTTCACCCAAGGGACTGAGAATCATCCCGCTTCGCCGTCATAAGGGCAGTACACTATTATATCTGTACCGCCCGTCAAAGCTTCAAAAGGATCTACGGCACGAAATTGCCGATAAGCTTCTCAGAGAATGCGGTTACGAAAACGGTAACCCGAACAGGTGTATCGTGCAGCTTATCAAAAGACTTCGTGAAAGCGAGGAATTTCCTCATGAGATAGGATTGTTTTTAGGCTATCCGCCGGAGGACGTGTGCGGCTTTATCAAAAACAAGGCGCAGTGCTGCAAGTGTGTTGGCTGCTGGAAAGTCTATGGCGATGTAAAGAAAGCACAGGCGACCTTTGATAAATACAAGCACTGCACTGAGCTTTGCTGTTCCCTCAACGCAAAGGGCTGCAGCGTAGAGCAATTAGCGGCTTGTTATTAAGTTCATCTGCCCACGGGCTTATGATAAAAATATAAAATATTCAGTAAAGGAATGATACTATGAGCAAGATAGCAGTAGTTTATTGGAGCGGCACAGGCAACACCGAAGAAATGGCAAAGGCTGTCGCAAAAGGCGCACAGGATGCAGGCGCACAGACAGAGCTGTTTTCCGCTTCGGAATTCAGTGCAGACAAGCTGGACAGCTTTGACGGAATCGCCATGGGCTGCCCGGCTATGGGTGCGGAGGAACTGGAGGACAGCGAATTTCTGCCCATGTACGAGAGCATCAAGAATAGCCTCTCCGGCAAAAAGATCGTTCTCTTCGGTTCTTACGGCTGGGGTGACGGCGAATGGATGCGTGTATGGGATGAAGAGGTAAAAGCCCTCGGAGCAGAGATTGCAGCGGATTTTGTGATCGCCAATGAAGCACCTGATGCGGATGCGATAGCTGCCTGCGAAAAACTTGGTGCCGCTCTGATCTGAATCTGAAAAAAGGAGTAAAAATATGAAGCGAGATAAAATATTTGCCGTCAGTCTGGCGGCCGCTATGGTGGTCGCCGGTTCAGCAATCGGGGCTTCTGCCGCAGATAATAACGAAGAAAATGCGACCTATCTTCTGATGAATATTCCCTACAGTGAGTTTTATCAGGCTGATCTGAATAATGATGTACAGGTAGATGTCTATTCTTCTGCAACAAAATCAAAAACAAGAGCCGGTAATCTTGCCGGAGGTTCTTATCACACCGACAGCAGCGGTGATACCATCGAAGGCGTAACATTTCCCGTAAAAGTAGTAGGGGAGGTTGACCTGAGCAGCTTTAAGAAGGTTTCTGACAGCGATAGTATGGAAATCACCGTTTCCCTGAGAGGAAGGGACAGCACTACTGTATATAGCGGCAAGGAAACCTTGTTTGAAAACCCGACCTATTCTTACTACGTTCTGGATGAGGAGCCGTCATTCTATAAGGAAGTTACACAGAATGCTGACGGCAGTCTGACTTTCAGCGAGGTAAAAGGTGAACCGGAAGAAATCAGTGCTGATGTCGAACTGACAACTGAAACAAAGTACGGAGATTACCAGATCAATATTACCTCTGATGCCCTGACAAGCACCGATGAAAAAACCGTAACGGTTTATGGTGTTGTTCTTGAAACGAAAGAGGGAACTTCATACGGCTTGCGTCACCTTGAAAATATCTGGAGAAATACCTCCCTTGCCTGGTGCTCCGGTTATACACATGAAGTTCATGGCTGTATTACAAAATCCGCTCATTATGAGAGCATGATGGGACAAACCATCAGTAAGATCACCTATTTCACCAGCGAAGGCAAGAAGTCATTTGCAGC
>JBGVAQ010000225.1:0-1422 GCA_045224775.1 Acutalibacteraceae bacterium
CCATACCGAACACGGAAGTTAAGCTCAATGGTGCCGAAAATACTCGATTGGTGACGATCCGGGAAGATAGGAAGATGCCAACACAAAGCCATCCGAAAGGATGGCTTTTTTTGTTTATCTTACTCTGAAACTGTATTCTTCTTCATCAACCGGAATAGTTCTGCATTCCATATTTTCGATACGGATAAAATGTCCTCTTTCTATTGCAAGTATGACCTGATCTATCTGATCTTCAGAGCCTTGTATCTCCATTGTTACAGTGCCGTCATACTCATTTTTTACCCAGCCTGTACAGCCGTAAAGATTTGCAGCTTCCCTTGCACGGTATCTGAAACCTACGCTCTGTACCCAGCCGTGAAATCTTATTTTCTTTCGTATCATTAAAATCCGCCCCCCTGTGCGATATATTCCGGAACTATTCTATCATTTTCAATTATAAATAAAATTCCTTGTAAGAATTAAAAACTATAACTCAGTGTGTATAATATTTCATATCAAAACAAAAGGAGCTGTAAAAATGATAGGAATAATAGGTGCTATGGATATAGAGGTAAACGGCATAACGGAGAAAATGACTGATACAAAGGTGCGTACAATAAGCGGAGTAAGGTTTGTATCCGGAATGCTCGGAAATAAAGAATGTGTCGTTGCAAAGTGCGGTATAGGAAAGGTCAATGCAGCTATTACGGCACAGACTATGATACTTGAATTTTCCCCTGATAAGATAATAAATACCGGTATCGCAGGAAGTACCTGCAAAAAAACACATGTCGGATATATAGTTATATCTGACAGTGTTGTACAGCATGATATGGATACTACTATATTAGGCGACAAGCCGGGAGCAATTTTCCTTCCGGATGAAAGTATCGTTAACATACCTTGCAGCCGAGAGCTTATTTCAGAGCTTGAAAGGGCTTGTATAAAAACCGGCGAGAAAAATTATATCATAGGCACAACCGCAACAGGCGACCAGTTTATAAGCGGCAACGATAAAAGAAGTATTATAAATGAAAAGTTCGGTGCAGTTGCATGTGAAATGGAAGGCGGAAGTATCGGTCAGGTTTGCTATGTAAATAAAGTACCGTTTGCGGTTCTCCGCTCAATATCCGACAGCATGAGTGAGGAAGATGACGCAGTTGAGTATTCCGTGTTCAGCAAGTCGGCTGCGGAGAAGGCTATAAATATAATAACTGCTCTCGTTTCGGATGAAAACTGATATAATAAAAAAGGCATGTTTTACAACGTGCCTTTTTAATATACCAACTTTTCAATAAGTTTTTTTGCTGTTTTCCTGTCAAGCTGCTTTATGCGGTGAGAGGTCTTTTTTTCGGCATATATGCTTAACTTTACATTACAGGTGTCTTTTTTTAACTGGAATATATTCTGCGATATCTCAACGCTTTGTATTTTTTCAATAGG
>JBGVAQ010000226.1:0-7652 GCA_045224775.1 Acutalibacteraceae bacterium
CCGTCATGGTAAAGCTGGCTGAGAGTTGATGACATACCGTGGAATCTCAGACCGCCTGCATGGTTAGCTGACGGGATAAAGCCTGAACCGAGTGTGTACATCTTTGCAAGAGGACATATCATTCCTGTGTCACAGAAGTCGTATGCGAACTTTCCTCTTGTGAAGCTCGGGCATGATGCAGGCTCTACGGCTATGAAACGATAGTCATTCTCGCCTCTGAGCTTTTCGCCCATGAACGGTGAGATAAGACCGCCGAGGTTTGAACCGCCGCCGGCACAGCCTATGATTATATCGGGTTTTACATTATACTTATCAAGTGCAGCCTTTGCTTCAAGACCTATAACTGACTGATGGAGAAGTACCTGATTGAGAACCGAACCGAGTACATAACGGTATCCGGGATTTGATGTTGCTACTTCAACAGCTTCGGAAATAGCACAGCCAAGACTGCCTGTTGTGCCGGGGTGTGCTTCGAGTATCTTTTTGCCGACATTTGTTGTTGTTGACGGTGAAGGAGTAACGTCTGCACCGTAGGTACGCATTACCTCACGCCTGAAAGGCTTCTGCTCATAGCTTACCTTTACCATGAATACTTTACAGTCAAGTCCGAAATATGCACAAGCCATTGAGAGTGCTGTACCCCACTGACCTGCACCTGTTTCTGTTGTAACGCCCTTGAGTCCCTGTTTTTTTGCATAGTATGCCTGAGCGATAGCGGAATTGAGCTTATGACTGCCGCTTGTGTTGTTGCCCTCGAATTTGTAGTATATTTTTGCCGGAGTGCCGAGAGCCTTTTCAAGACAGTATGCACGTACAAGGGGAGAGGGACGGTACATTTTATAGAAATCTCTTATTTCCTGCGGTATTGCAATATAGGGAGTAGTATCGTCAAGCTCCTGTGCTACAAGCTCTTCACAGAAAACAACTCCGAGCTGTTCAGCATTAAGGGGCTTGTGTGTGCCGGGATCAAGAAGAGGAGCAGGCTTGTTTTTCATGTCTGCTCTTACGTTGTACCATGCTTCTGGTATCTCCGATTCGCTAAGATAGATTTTGTAGGGAATTTGATTTTCACTCATTGTCATTATCTCCTTTTAATATTTTTATTTTAATTTTAAAGGTCATCGGTACGGAATGGGAATAATTCCACTTTCCGGATTCCACTTTAAAATAAAAAAACTGTCCCGACAATATGCCGGGACAGGAAATTCCTGCGGTGCCACCCTGCTTGATACTTTTCGGTATCCTCTCAAACGTACTACCATACGCCGACCATGTTTACGGAGGTCAGTCCGTCTTGCATACTCTGTATTGATATACATTTCTGTTCGCCCTCAGAAGTCCATTCGATACAAGCTCTCTCTGCCGCACTCTCACCGTCTGCGGCTCGCTTTAAGGGAGTTTCACAAGATCTACTCACTCTTCCTCAACGGTTTAATGATATTTTATACCAAATAAAATCTGTTGTCAATAGTTTTATTTATAAAATACATAAAATATGCTTTGCTTCTTTTAATGAAAATAATGCCGGCTGTTATTCCGAAAGCAGGGGAGTTGTTTCGGATGCCGAATTATACATGGCTGCACATATTGCGGCGGAAAGGGCAAATACCTCCTGAGCGGTGTAATATATTTCAAGCTCGAAGCCGCTGCCGAATCTGTTCCAGCATTTTTTCTGTGTCATGACCGGACTTTTATCAACATCAAAGAGTGAAAAGCGTCCTGCCAGAATATCTCCTGCAAAACGATAAGTACTGCCGTATATCATAAAGGTGAAGCAATTTTTTACATACGGTACAAGAACATAGAGTCTGCCGCCGCATCTTATAGAAAAGTGTTCTATCACTAAATTCTTGTGTACTATTTCCGAGACCTTGTATCCGCTGCTGTCACTTATTATTATTTTTTGTTTTGTTCTGTCCGTATGGACATAAACCTTGTATTTCGGATATGCACTTTCATTAAAGACCATGAATCCTGAGTTTTCGTCCGAAGTATCCCGTACCAGAAACAACTTCATTGTATCACCTGCCAGTAATTTTTGAATTTGGAATGTGGAAAGTGGAATTGTTTTTATAAACTTTTTATTCAAAGCTCCTCGAAGGCTCTTTCTACCATGTCCATAGGTATATGTGCAAGCATTGATATTTCTTCCGCAGTAAGACTTTCAAAGCTGTCACGCTGGGAAAGAACAGAATGCATAAGAAGATACACAGCAAAGCTGTCGGCTTCCCTTTCATATCTTGAAACACAAAAGCTTGTATTACAGCTTAGTTCTATTGAGTTTGTGCCTTTATGGAGGATTATATGTCCAAGCTCGTGCGCCATAGTAACACGTTTGCGGTAATAGTCAAGTTCGCTGTTAAGTACAACAAAAAGCATACCGTTCATAGTTATTGTAAATCCGTTGACGCACATCGGCAGTTCATGTTCTACCGTTATTATTCCCATTTTTTCGTATATATCCGCAGGCTCGGAAGTACCATACAGAAGCTCTGTTTCCTTTACTTTTTTCTCTATCCTGTTCATAGCATGCTCCTCTCGCAAAGCACATAAAGCATGCAGCTCACTCCTCTCCGAGTGCGCTCTTGTGCTGCTGTCTTGCTATTGCGGCAACAACCTTTATTGCATCTATAATTTTCATTCTGTCGCTGTTGTTAAGCGGAACGCCGTCAAACATAAGACCTTCCTGAGCCGAAAGTTTTTTTGTAAATTCGTCAAACACCTCCGATACCTCCACACTTCCGGAATTGTCTTCTGCACCGGAATTTCCAAGAAGATGATCAACGGAAACGCCGAACACATTACAAAGCTCGACAAGCTTTGTATTATCCGGTTCACGCCTGCCCTGTTCGTACATACCGACAGTTGATGCCGAAACGCCTATTCTGGCTGCAAGCTCAGCCTGTGTCATTCCTGCCCTTTTTCTTAGCTCCCTTATTCTTATGCCGATCTTATTTCCCATGATCGTTACCACCTCACACACAGATGTTACAGATATCTCCTTATCATTAACTGCATTATACCACACGTTAAGTGTAATTTCAAGGGCGAATACAAATTTTCGTCGGTGTGTCCGAAAATTTGTTTGTGATTTTGTAAATACAAACAAATTTTCGTTTTCCTCTTGATTTTTGGAAAAAATTGACTATACTATTAATCAAAGAGTATAAATATCACCTCTTTTAAACACTTTTTAAGTCTTTTTTCTCATTTTCATAAAATATACCTATCTCTGCTTTGATAAAAGCATAATTTTTATTTCAGGGTATCGGAAAATTGAATATCGGACTTTTATTTTTTATTTATTAATTACACATTTCGTGTAGAAAAGGAGTAAAGGATGGCATTTGTTGATAACAGGACTTATAAGGAATGGGCACAGGATTACAAAGATGAGGCGGATAAGATACAAGTTAAAATAGACGCTGTCAAGCTGGAAAAGAAAACCGCTCCGCCGTCAAAGCTTGCTGAATGTGATTACAGGATAAAGATACTTTCCGATATGCGCAAAAACTGTATGGAGATATATCACGAGCTTTCAAAAAGAAAGGAGCGTGCATCGTGAGAAATATTGTATTGTCACTTGATGACCAGATAAATTCGGAAGTAGCGTTTTCAAAATATTTTGAAAGCGGAGAAAATAACAATAATACAATAAAGCGTATGAAAAAGCTTTTAGCTGCCGCAATACAGAATGAGCTTACCGATCGTCAGAAAGACTGTGTGATACAGTACTACTATGAAAAGAAAAGCGTCAAGGAAATAGCCGAAAATACGGGTATTAAACCCACAACTGTATATAAGCACATAAACAAGGCAAGAAAAGCCATTAAAAAATGCGCCTGCTATTTATGAGCAAAAATATTCTTTCGGAATAAAACAAAAAATGCTGCACATAATATAGTTATTCCCGAAAGAATGCATTTATCCGTTATCGGGCAAGGCATTCAACGGGAGCTGTGCCTTGCCGGTATTATGTAATTATATAAGCTTTGTTCACGGATAAAAGGCACGGTCATATTTTCGGGAGGTCATATAATGCTTGACAGGCTTGCATTGATACTGCTTGTTATCGGCGGACTCAACTGGGGTGCAGTCGGAGTTTTCCAGTTTGACTTGGTTGCATGGATATGCGGCGGTCAGACAGGTATAATAAGCAGGATCATATACACCCTTGTAGCACTTTCGGCAATATGGTGCATTTCACTTCTTTTCAGGGAAAGAGAAGGTACACCCACATTGTCTGCATAATCTGAACGGATACGCTTGACGGCGTATCCGTTTTTTCAAAGACACAAAAAACAGGCACGGCATATACCGTACCTGTAATTTTCAATATATTGAATAAGCTTCGGGAATTAGTCCTCGTACTTCTTCTCTGTAGCGTTCCATGCATACATCTTGCGGATCTCTTTTCCGACCTTCTCAAGCTGATGCTCTGCCTTGAGAGCTCTTGTAGCATTGAAGTGTGCTCTGCCGTTCTTGTTCTCTGCGATCCACTTTGTTGCGAATGTACCGTCCTGTATCTCGGAAAGAACCTTTTTCATCTCTGCCTTTGTAGCATCTGTGATGATTCTCTTGCCTGTCTCGTAGTCACCGAACTCTGCTGTATCGGAAATTGAATATCTCATCATTGAGAAACCGCCTGAGTAGATAAGGTCAACGATGAGCTTCATCTCGTGGATACACTCAAAGTATGCGTTCTCAGGAGCGTAGCCTGCTTCAACGAGTGTTTCAAAGCCTGCCTGCATAAGAGCTGTAACACCGCCGCAGAGAACCGCCTGCTCACCGAAGAGATCTGTTTCTGTTTCGATACGGAATGTTGTTTCCATAACTGCTGCACGAGCTGCGCCGATACCTGCACCGTAAGCAAGTGCAACGTCAAGGCAGTGACCTGTAGCATCCTGATATACAGCAACAAGAGCAGGTGTACCCTTGCCCTCAACATACTCTGAACGTACTGTGTGGCCGGGAGCCTTAGGTGCGATCATGAATACGTCAACATTTGCAGGGGGAACGATCTGCTTGAAGTGAATGTTGAAGCCGTGTGCAAATGCGATTGCCTTGCCCTCTGTAAGATTGGGAGCTATATCATTCTTGAAGATATCAGCCTGCTTCTCATCGGGAGTAAGGATCATGATGATGTCAGCCTTCTGTGTAGCCTCTGCTGTTGTGTAAACCTCGAAGCCAAGCTCCTTAACGTGGTCCCAGCGTCTGCTGCCCTTGTAAAGACCGATGATAACGTTTACACCGCTGTCACGAAGGTTAAGAGCGTGAGCGTGTCCCTGACTGCCGTAACCGATGATGGCAACTGTCTTACCTTTGAGCTGATTGATGTCACAATCCTTTTCATAATAAATCTTTGGCATTTTTGTTTCCTCCATAATACATTTGGATTTGCCGCTTTATATGTGCGGCTGTAATATATTTATGAAATTCGTTAAACCGTCATTTGCGCAGTGCGCTGTCCTTTTCGATTGCGACAGTTCCTGTTCTGACGATCTCACGGATACCATACGGTTTTAAAAGATCCGTAAGCGTTTCAAAACGCTCAAGCGTATCTGCAAACTGCAAAGTCATTGTATTTATTGAAACATCAACTATCTTTGCATCCATAAGCTCGGCTATTTTCATAATGTCGAGTCTTTGCTTTGCGGGACAGCTTACTTTTATCAGAGAAAGCTCCCTGCTGATGAATGTCCCCGGTGAAAGGGTGCGTACCTTTATTACGGGGATTATCTTGTTGAGCTGTTTTTCAAGCTGTTCTACAACATATTCATCGCCGTCTGCTACAATGGTTATCCTTGAAATATTCTGATCCTCTGTAATTCCGACAGCAAGACTGTCTATATTGAAAGCTCTCCTTGAAAACAGTCCCGATACTTTTGACAGAACACCGGGGTGATTTTCAACGAGTACGGAAAGTGTATATTTCATCTCGGCATCCTCCTTATACTGATGTTGTTTTCGGATTTACGTTGCATACAAGTACAAACGGCTTGTCGCTTTTGAGCATCTCACGGGAATATTTAAGAGCCTCCTCGTTGCTTGACGCACAGACGGCATCAATACCGTAAGACTGTGCAAGCTTGACGAAATCGGGAACGTCATGTATTTCCGTTACCTCGTATCTGCTGCCGTAGAACTTGTCCTGAAGCTCATGCACCATACCGAGAACGGTATTTCTCATAACGATTATCTTTACATTGAGTTTTTCAACAGCTATTGTTGCAAGCTCGTTCATTGACATCTGGAAAGAACCGTCACCGCATACGGCGATAACATCTCTTGTCGGTCTTGCAAGCTTTGCGCCGACAGCAGCCGGAACGGAATAACCCATTGTACCCATACCGCCGGAAGTGAAGAAACGTCCGTCACGCAGACGGCAGTTATTCGCACACCATATCTGATTCTGTCCGACATCGGCGCACATTATAGCCTTTGAATGAACCATTCCCGAAAGCTCTGCAATAAAGCTCTTTGGCTCTACATAGCCGTCAAATACCTGTGGTACAGGCTCATACTCCTTTTTCCACTCGGCTACCTGCTGTTTCCATTCATCGGGAGTGGTGTAATTTATCTCTTTAAGGAGCTGACCTAAAACATTCCTCATATCACCTACTATCGGGATAGAGGTTTTCATATTCTTGCCTATTTCGGCAGGATCTATGTCTATGTGTATTACATTGGCGTGTTCAACTACCTGATCGGGCGAAGCTACGGCTCTGTCGCCAACTCTTGCACCGCAAAGGATGATAAGGTCGGCATTGTGTACAGTGATATTTGCGGCTTTTCTGCCGTGTGAGCCAAGCATTCCTACATACTGCGGATCGTCCGAAGGCATTATTCCTATACCCATCATTGTTGAAACAACGGGTATTCCTGTTTTTTCTATAAACTCACGGAATTTAGGTTTAGCGCCCGAAGTAAGAACGCCGCCGCCTGCACATATTACAGGCTTTCTGGACTCGTTTATCATTTCCAGTGCTCTTTTTATCTGCATGGGATGACCTTGTACACTGGGCTTGTAGCTTATTATATTTACCTTTTCGGGATACTCGAAAGACTCTATCTCACCTGTCTGTACATCAACAGGAACATCTATGAGTACAGGACCGGGACGACCTGTGGAAGCAATATGGAAAGCCTCCTTGAAAACCTGCGGAAGCTCGGCTGTATTCTTTACAAGATAGCTGTGCTTTACGAAAGATTCACACGCACCTGTGATATCTGCCTCCTGAAATACATCTCTGCCGAGAAGGTCGCTCTTTACCTGACCTGTTATTGCAACAAGCGGAATAGAGTCCATATAAGCAGTTGCTATACCGGTTATCATATTGAGTGCGCCGGGACCTGATGTAGCGACACATACACCGACTGTTGAAAGTGCCCTCGCATATCCGCTTGCAGCATGAGCCGCATTCTGTTCCTGTCTTACGAGAACTGCCTTGATATCGGTCTCGCCGAGCTTATCAAAAAACGGGCATATTACCGCACCCGGATAGCCGAAAAGAAGCTTTACGCCCTCCTTTTCAAGACATTTTACCATTATTTCAGCACCGCTTATCACAGAACTCCCCCTTTTTTTAATTCATAATTAATAATTATAGTGTAAACGTCATTAAAAATTTCCCATTGTCATTCTGAACGCA
>JBGVAQ010000227.1:0-1400 GCA_045224775.1 Acutalibacteraceae bacterium
TACATGTTTTTAAAAAACACCTAAACCGCATGGATTAAGGTTGCGCTATGTTTTTCCACTCAAAATCATGTGGGAAAGTTGAGTTACTGACATATGAATAGTTCGGGTAATTGTTAACAGGAAGTTCAGTCCTGTATCACTGATAAAAATTCGGTGCTGTGATAAAATGACAGCCGATGATCTGAGTTCGGGGAGGTTAAAGTCATGGGTAGCATTCTGAATCCTGACAAGGAAAACAGCTTTATAAGACTGGTTAAATTCAAAGATTCTGAAATTTTTGTAGATAAGACAGATTTTATTGGAAAGATGTCTGCAAAGATCAATGCCGATAAACGCCTGTTTGCCATAACCCGTCCCCGCAGATTCGGAAAAACTGTAACAGCCCATATGCTTTCTGCTTATTATTCCAAAGGATATGTCGGACAAAAAATTTTTGATGATCTGAAAATTTCCAAAGCAAAAAGCTTTGCTGAGCACCTGAATAAATACAATGTCATTTACATTGATATGAACTCCATAAAGGATAAATATATTTCGTATAAATCTGATCAATCCCTTTATATCGATGCTATCGATGATATTGTAGATTTTCTGCAGTATATGGTTATGCGAGATCTAAAGGAGAATAAAGAATATGCTGAACAAATCAGCAGAGATCCTTTGATTGGAAAGAAGTCTTTATCTTCTGCATTGGAAGCTATATACAGGCATACAGGTGAACAATTCATTTTGATTATGGATGAATGGGATCTGATATATAGAGAATTTCAAAATGAATCAGCATTACAGGAAAAGTTTATAGAATTTCTGCGAGGCTTGTTTAAATCAGATGATGGATTATCGTGCTTTGCGTTGGCTTATCTCACCGGTATTCTTCCTATCAAGAAATATAACTCTCAATCTGCATTAAACGGCTTTAAAGAGTACAATATGCTTGATCCTGAACCGTTTGAAATATATTTTGGTTTCACAGAGGATGAAGTTGCCGAAATTGTAGAAAGACCAGACTGTACATTATCACAGCAGGATCTGAAAGAATGGTATGAAGGATACAAGCTTAGTGGCATTGATATTTATAATCCTAATTCTGTTGTTTCTGCTGTCAGCGATGGTAAATGTAAAAGCTATTGGAGTAAAACTTCATCAAACGAAGAGGTTGTACGTCTGATCAACATGAACTATGCCGGGATCAAGGACGATATTCTGAATTTGATTGAGGGTAGTACAATAAGGTTCAATTGTGCTACTTTTCAGAATGATATGGTATCAATTGAAAACAAAGATGATATTTTCTCATTGCTGGTATGTCTGGGCTATCTTGGGTGCGTTGATGACGGGGGAGATTATCGTCTGGCCTTTGTTCCCAACAAGGAAATAAGAACAGCTCTCTCTTCTCTGGT
>JBGVAQ010000228.1:0-3462 GCA_045224775.1 Acutalibacteraceae bacterium
AAAAGTCTGCCTGTAATTGTTTCAAGATCATCAGAGCCTTATTTTACCGGTTCAAAAGAGGTTCCGTCACTCAATATCGTTGCAACCTATAATCTGATATACAATGCGTCTCTTCTTGTTGAGGACGGGCTTGGCTATGCTATCTGCTTTGACCGCCTTATCAATACAACAGGAGACAGTCCGCTTTGTATAAAGCCTCTTCTCCCCCGTATTACCAATGCCGGAAACCTGATCTGGAAAAAATATCAGGTGTTTTCTCCTGCTGTTCAGTTGTTTATTGACAGGATCAGAAAAATGACTGATGAGAAATTATATTAATTCATCTTTTGATAAATAAATTAAACTGACTGTCACAAATCAATAAAAAATTTTGTGACAGTTCCTCTATTTTTTAAGAATCGATCCGTTGATTTGGCAGGTAACATATGCTAAAATCAGAATAAAGATAATATTTTACCGGAGGTCAAGTATATGGAAAAGTTCAAAAAATTGCTCAGAAAAGCTTTCTCTATTGCTCTTTGTGCCGCTTTAGTCGGCGGTACGGCATTGACACTGCCTGCATTAACACAGGACAGTGTTATTACAGTAAGTGCAGCAACAACAGTAAAAACTGCTTCAACACTCGAAGAATTCCTTACAGTTGTAAACAATGCCAATGACGGTGACACTATCAAGCTTACCGGTTCATTTACTGTTGTCGGTAAGTGCGAAATCAATGCTAACAATGAAAGCAAAACTCTCACTGTTGACTTCAACGGAAATACGATCCATTTTGACGGCAAGCCGGAATCTCAGAATAAAATACAAAGCTATCTCTATGTTAATAATGCCAATCTTTATCTGATATTTAAGGACAGCGGTTCAGGCGGCGGTATGGTTGCTGATAAAGAGAGAATCGTGCGTCTTTTGATGATCGAAAAGGGTAAAGTCGAATTATTGAGCGGAATATATACCGGCGGACTTGACGTTACAAGAACAAATACAAGTCAGGCATATGTTTATGTCAAAGGCGGTTACTATGACTTGCTTGACGAAGATTACGACGGTCCGTTTTTTAAACTTAGCTCAAGCTCAACATTTGAGGTTTCAGGAGGATATTATACTGAACGTTCACGTGTGGACAGCGTAGCTCCCGGTCTTTTGAACGGATATGAGATATATGATACCGGTTTTGAGGATTATGCAAAAGGCGTTCGTATCATAAATGACGCAAAAAGTCTTTCCAATGTAACAATTGCGGATATATCCGATAAAAAATATACGGGCAATAAAATAACCCCTGCACTCACGGTAAAAGACGGCTCAGTTACATTAGCTGAAAATGTTGACTATACTGTTTCCTACTCAAATAATATAAAAGTCGGAACAGCAACAGCATCTGTCATCGGTATCGGAAACTATTACGGTACATTGACAAAGGAATTCAATATCGTAAAAGCTGCGCCGAAATATACAAAACCAACAGGTCTTACAGCTACCTATGGACAAAAATTAAATGAGGTAAAACTTCCGGATGGCTGGACATGGGATAATCCGGATCAGAGTGTAGGTTCGGCAGGAACGAATACTTTCAAAGCAACATTTACTCCGAAAGATACCGCTAATTACAAAACTGTAAGCGGAATAAGCGTTTCAGTAACAGTCGGTCATCTTATCACCTTTGTTGAAAGTAAAGATGCTACTTGTACAGCAGACGGAAATATAGCTTACTGGCAGGACGAAAACGGTCAGATATACAGTGACGCTGAGGGAAAGACAGTAATGGAAGATTCCGTTGTTATTCCGGCAACAGGTCACAGCTACGGTAAACCTAAGTGGACATGGGCAAAGGATTACAGCTCAGCTTCTGCTTATTTCACCTGTACAAAAGGTGATGATAAACAAAAGGTCACTGCTAAAGTAACATCGAAAAAAACAGAAGCAACCTGTAAAGATGACGGAAAAACAGTTTATACCGCAACAGTGAAATTCTCAGGTAAAACATACAAAAGTACCAAAACAGTTGTGATACCTAAAAATCCCGATGCTCATAAGTATGAGGAAACCGTTGTTTCTCCTACTGCAACAGAACAGGGCTATACTCTTCACACCTGCACAGTTTGCGGTGACAGCTACAAAGATAATTATGTCAATCCTCTTCTGGTAAATAATTCTACGATCACTACTACTGCCGAGGTCGGTGATCCTGTTGTACTTAATGCCAGAGCAGCAGGCGGTACAGGCGAATATACATACGCACTTAAATACAAGAAATCAACAAGCTCCACATGGAAAACTATCGGCACAAATTACGGTACACAAAGTACAGGAAGTTTTACGCCAAAATCTGCCGGTACTTATAACATAGCTATAAAAGTTAAAGACAGCAGCGGTAAAATAAAAACAAAAACTTTCACCGTTAATATAAAAGCGCCGTTAAAAAATAAGACCACTATTGATATAGGCGAAAAAATACTTCTTAAAGGTGCGGCAAGCGGCGGAGCTTCCGGCTATACATATGCTTTCTATTACAAAAGATCAACAAACAGCACATGGAAGGAAATAAAACCGGCATATACTACCGATTCAGCAGAATTCACTCCTGCTTCATCAACAAGCTATGATATCAGATCAATCGTCAAAGACGCTGACGGCGTAATGTCAGAAAAAACATTTACCGTAAAAGTTATAAAATAAAATAATACTCATACCGGGCTGACGCAAGGCATTATTTTGCGTCAGCTCTTTTCTTTGTGACATAAGAACAAGAAAGTATATCACTGCCATCTGAGCTGACAAATACTGATATGATAAGTTTGATAAGATAATTCCACATAAATTCCTAAAACATTCCATTGAAATTCCAACAGGTTATTATATTATTTAATCACACAAGAAAATACTGATAATTGATCAGGAGGAATTGAAAATGAGTAATAATAACTTATCATCAAATAAAACAGATGTCTTTGACAAGGAATATTGTGAAAGCCTGAACAGGCTTTATAACGATAATATCGGTCTTTCGGAAATAAAGTGGTTTTTCAACAGAGCATACGACTGGGCATATGAAACAGAGACACTGTCCCATGATGTAGTACTTCTCGGAACTGCTGTACCCGAAGAAATCGTTATCGCATCAGGTGCTGTACCTTACTGGATAATAGGCGGAAGTCTTGGCTCTGCTGCATGGTCAGATGACCGTGTTCCAAGAGATATGGATCCTGTAAGCCGATCAATCGCAGGATATATCTACAGACCGGAGATAACCGATTTCTCCGATTCATTGTTCATCATTCCGCTTGTTAACGACAGTATGAGAAAAATCGCTTATGATCTTAAAAGCGAAGGCCGCAAAGTATGCCTTATTGATGTACCGCCTGACAGAAAAGATAAAAATGGTGTTCAAAAATACGCTGAACAGCTGAAAGCTTTATGCGAAGCTGTTTCCGGTAAGACTATAGCAATCCAATAAAATAAAAA
>JBGVAQ010000229.1:0-2651 GCA_045224775.1 Acutalibacteraceae bacterium
GTAACATTGGAAGCAGCAGTAACGGAAACATACTTGATCTTTCCGTCATACTCCTTAAGAAGCCTTTCTATATCGTCATAGATAACACGACCCTGCTCATCCACCTCGGCATAGACTACATTGCAGCGCTCACGCCAGCTAAGGTCGTTGGCATGGTGCTCGATTCGGGTGGTAAGGACGATATCATCCTTGCTTTCGATCAGGGCAGAAGCTAATTTGTTGAGTCCGTCTGTGGTGTTGTTGACATAGAATGCAGTGTATGTGTTATCCTCATCTTTCGCACCGACAAAGCTGAGGACCTTTTCTCTGACTTCGTTATATACGTCGGTAGAGTGGTTTGACTTTGCCGAGAAGCCTCGTCCGATAGAGCCGTACATCTCGAATTCCTTGTTTACAGCGTCCTCTACTGGTTTCAATACGGGAGTAGTAGCAGCGTTGTCAAAGTTGATCAGAGCTCTTTTTGTGCCGTCCTTAAGCTCAATGGGTTCATCGATTCCCACAACGAGATTTCGGATATTGTCAATGGTGATCGGTTCATTCTTCTGTTCTGGTTCCTTCGATGTTCCTTCCGACACCTCTGAGTCATCCTTTGATACTTCCGATGAGGCAGCGGAGCTTTCGACCGAAGTCTGAACCGTTTCGGGCTTGCTGCAGCCGGTAAATGACACGGATGCCATCAGACAGGCACAAAGCAGCATAGAAATGAGTGTTTTCTTTTTCATTGAGATTCCACCTTCCTTTGCTTTTGTTATGTTTCCAGTATTTCTTGACTTTTTTGCATGGGATCAGCCTGCTGTTCCGATTAGAATCATTGCTTTATATATTATAGCAGAAAAAAAGCAATAGTCCAACTATTTTATTAAAACAGGGTACTCAAAACGAATACCCTGTTTTTTGCGTATTATACCCTGTTTTATTATGCTTCATTCTTCCTGCGCTTCATTGCAAGGAGGAGAGCCGCTGTAAGGCTTGTCAGCAAAATAGCCGTAGCTGCTGCTGCGGATGTTGAATCGCCTGTTTTGGGTGTATTATCAGGGTCGGGAACAATGATATCAGGAGACGATTTTTCTGAGTCATCACCGGACTCAAACAAACAATGAACCGGGATCCACGAAGAATATACGGTTGCTCCATCGGGGCTTGTGAGCTGAACATGGAAGTCACCGCCCTTTTTAAACATGATGTCGCCGTTTGATTCCAGTACAATGCCATCTGCAGCTGTCTCTTTTGCTGTCCAGATATACGTCGGTGCTGTCACTTCATTTCCGTTCTTGTCTATGAATCTGACTGTCAGCTTGTTGAGTCCTTCAATGTTATCCTTCGGGTTGCCGATATAGCCCCTGTAAAACCCAGTTATCTCTACGATATATTCGCCGACTTCGGTTCTGTATACCGGCTTCGGCGCAATATATTCTTTGCCGTTGAAAGTAACAACTTCACTGCGGAGAATTTGACCATCCGGCTGTTCGGTCTCGACAGTTTTTGAACGAATGGATTCCTGATGTCCGCAGCCGGGATGGGTAAAGGTAAAGGTCGCTGTGGCAAAGTAGTAATCCTCGTCCCATGTCCATGTGGGTTCGCCGTAGGTGTGAGCGTCGTCAAAAATGTACTTCACGCTTGCTGCTCTGAAATCGGTATTGCTGAAGGTGGTGCCGTGTCCGAGACGGAGTGTGGCATTGACATGATTGAAAATTGCATCTCCTGTCGTAATAACACCCGGATATGCAAAGGTAATGTCCAGCGCATAGCCGCCGGTCTTGTTGACCCAGGAGAAAGCATATTCGCCGATCTTGCAGAGTCCGGAGGTGTCGCCGCTTACCTTTGTGACACCGATCTTGTTGAAGGCGCAGGACTTGATCTCGGTGATGTTTTCATTGAGAACCAGTTCAAACTGAGGCTTGCCTCCTTTGATGAATACGTCCAGGTTATCGGTGCCGAGAGTGGTGACTTTCTTGTGGTTGTAGGTCTTGGGAATGACTATTTCTGTAAGATCCTTTGTGGCGCCTGTGTAATACTCAATAGCGTATGTGTCATTTGGCAGGAGCGCGAACCTGAAATAGGAGATCCAGATATCGGTAACTTCCTCACCGACGGACTTATCACTGTTTACTGCATAATACTTGCCCTTGTATCTGTAATGCTCCTTGTAGCCGAGAATATATTCTCCCTCGTCGTCAATATAGGGCTTTGCAGCAGGATAGTAAACAGGAACTTCTTCCTTCTTTTCAGTATAGGTGTCGGTGTATGTATTGCCGTCGAGCCCGACTGTTGCGGTATAGACGATCTTGTCTGTTTCTTCGGTCCTTGTGACTGCTGCGTCAAGGGTCCGTGTATCGTCGCCCTCCGTGCAGGTAAAGGTCGCCTTTGCGCTTGTGTGGTCCTCAGACCAAGTCCATGCGGGTTCGCCGTAGGTATGGACGTGGGGCTTCTCTTCGATGTTGGTGTCAGTGTATGTGTTGCCTCCGAAGGTAACAGTCGCTGTATAGATCACATTATTGTCTTCCTCGGTTTTTGTAACCTCCGCATCAACAGCCTCCTGATGGTCACATTCCGTGCAGGAGAAGACAGCCTTCGCGCTGCTGTAGTCGTCTGACCAACTCCATACGGGTGCGCCGTAGGTGTGGTCCTTGACAACGCTGACTGTAAACTTT
>JBGVAQ010000230.1:0-8733 GCA_045224775.1 Acutalibacteraceae bacterium
TTTATAGTGGTATCAACCGTGCTATCTTCCGTAAGGGCGTTGCACTGACAAGCGATGCACTGATGCAGAAGAGCATGGGCAAAGATCCTTATGAAGAAATTTGGGATGAGGGCGGAATGGTCGATATTGTTTCCTACGTCACTCTTGGCGTTGGTACTATTTCATTGGTGAGCGGTGCCGTTATAGCTTCACGTGTTTCAAATACCTTGAAGGTGTTATCGGCACAAAGTGCTGAATATACCAGTAAGGCGGCAGAATGGCTTGAAAAGTATAATAATTTTCAGAAATCCAGCGATTGGGTGTCTACCATAAAGGCAGATAAAGCTTGGATGCAGAAGCTTAAGTACGAAAATGCGTTAAATGATACGAACATGAAGATCAGTAAATTAAAAAATGGTTTAGGCACAGCAAGCAAATGGATAATGGGTATCGGCGGTGCACTGATGATTATGGCGGCGGCACTCAAGGGCGTTCAGATTTATCAGTATTATCACCGTGACTTTACGATGATACCCCTCATGATCGTTGACGAATCGGATATTGTGACTTATGTCAAGGATAAAAACGGTAAGGATGTCAAGCTGATAAACTTCGACCAGTTCGCATATTACGAGGCAGTAAAGTGCAATCGTCAGGAAATAGGTCTCCACAAGAACGTACAGAGCGGTGTTTCGGATTATAAGAGCTGGGGCTGCGGCGATGTTGCCGACCTTAATGCAGACGTAGGCAAGCAGTGGCTGGCTATGTACGTCAACCGTTCTGCAGGGAAGGGCAATCCGATTTTAGCAGATACTCTAAAACTGCAAACAGGTAAAGACAGCGAAAAGACACCTTCAGGCTGCAACGGTTGTCTGCATATATTCACATATGCAAATCCTGTGAAGATAGACGATGAAGCATACTGCTACCGCAGTGACAAGGAAGGTATGTATCTCTTCTGGCAGGGCGACGAAACCGCCTTTGCAAAATCCACAGCGACTGCAGCAGCGGCAACAGCGGACACACCGTCCTCTACGGCATCTGCATTCAACGCCGGTTTCCTTGCTCTTGCAGGTATCGGCGGACTGATTATTGGCATCCTCGGCACCACGATTGTGCTTCTTCCAAAGCTGAAAAAGAAAAAAGAAGAGGCAGCAGAATAAACGGATCTGAATTTCCTGATTTTCAGGTAAGCCAATCTGATTCAAAAAGAAAAGGCTCTCAAGCAGCGAGTGTTACGCTGTTTGAGGGCCTTTTCATATTTTATGTTGTGTGTTTATTTGTTTTGTGGCTTTATTGTATGTAAACAATCGTTGTTTTGCGGAATGCTGATAAAATGCGTATAAAGGCAGAATAGATCAAGCTTATACTGAAACAACAAACAAGGAAATATGAGTCATTTACAAAAACACCTGCTATAATCAGTGCAACAGAAATAATGATATATATGCAGCCGTTAATGAACTTTACCTTCCAATGACCACCGTAATGTTTTGCTTCAATTGAACGGAGAATATCTATTACGCCGGTGAAGGCAAAAATACTCAGCAGATATATCAGGATAGTGGTATTCATGGAGATCATCTGAAGTGTCAGTAAACCGAGATCCAGCGTGAGAATAGAGCTTATCAGAATTCTTTTTCCGCCGACCATGTGACGAGCCATCCTCATGTAGTATATAAGCAGATAGATACCTTCAAAAAAGAGGAATAAGCAGATAATGCAGACGACGATCAACTGACCTTCTTCACCGGCAAAAATCAGCAAGATACCAAAAATCACTGTCACAAGAGCTATAAGCAGTTCTTTGAGCCGTTTGAATAAACTCATTTTTTGTCGTCACCTCCCTGATACTGCAAAAGTTGTTTGTAATCCATGATACCTCTGAAACCACTTTTGTTAAAATCGGCAGAATAGCCGGCAAGTTTGCTGCCGGATTTGAATATCCTGTTTGTCACCATGCTTTTTTGTGCAAGAGCCGCAAGAATGAATTTGCCGATAAATGTTTCGTTCTTTTTTTCGGGAGCGGCACAGCGGTATTCCTCATTGTAAAGACTGACGTTGAAGTGGGGAATCTCTTTGCCGGACAGCTTTTCACCGAAGGCTTTCCAGTCCGATGATGCATCGAGCTGGCGTTTGGTGATTATTTGTCTGATAGTGTTTTCGTGAGGTTTTACGCTTTCTTTGTCATACTGTCCGCAGGCGAATTTCTCCGCATCATCACGCAGGCATTTCAGAGCATAGACCATTTGACAGAAGGCGTGCCAATAATCAGACGGGTTATCCTTAACAAGCTCCTCATACTGTCCCCATGCAGGAAGATATTTGTAGCGGATAAAGCTATAATCCGGCAGGTGTCCGGCACGGCCGTGTCCAAGGTTCATGATGGAGTTTTCGTCTTTGGAATAAATACTGTTGGTGTATATGCTTTCGGTAATATCATCAGGCATTGATACGCTGTGACGGAAAGTCATCTTCTTTTCCCGATAGCCGTCCCCCTCAGGAAACAGCTCGTAAAAATAGGAATTTGTGTTGTTAATGACAAGAGAAGGCGTGCCGGCAAAGTGCTGATGAGCCCATGTGTCGGCTAAAATATGCATAGCAATACCGACCGCCTGAAGATCCTTATGTCCGGCGAGTCTGACAGTATCCCTGAGAAGCACACCGTTCGGGCCGCAGATGAGACGATATTTGTTCCGGTAGCCTTTGGAGCATTTGCACTTTGGTTCAGCGTTCAGATCTCTGGGCAGGAAATGGAAGGATGACCATATCCTTGTGATATCCTGCAGACCTATGATGTCCGTCCTTGTGTCCATCAGTTCAAGCTTTAACTGGGTGGTGGCGGCGGAAAGAGGTGCGTTCAGACTTGAAAGAAACGTCTTGGTGCACTGATCGACAAGCTGGTCGCTGTATGCGATGTCTATACATTCCTCATGGGAATAGCCTGCTAAAAAAGCGGCGCAATAGGTCGCATAGTAATGAAAATCCGGATTCATACAGTGCTTTCCTCCTTCTCTGCTTTTTGCTTTTTCAGCTTTCTGAGACGTAAGGATGAAGTCAATATATCTATCATTAATCCTATCGTGGTAACATCAATTACCATGGAAACTGCCAATTTGAGTGAAAAGTCCTTGTTGAAAAACAGCAGCAATAATTCAAGCAGGATCATAGCCGCATAAAAAATTATTATGAATCCCGTCACGAACAGATATACCGGATGCTTTCTTTTTCCTTTGCCTTCGTCTATTGCGGACATACCTATAAAGCAGTGCAGTACCAATACAACAACACCTGCTGCTATCAGGCCGATGACGAACACTGTTTCTATCGGCTGAAGCGTGCTTGATTCCTTCTCTATTTCTTCCTGGTAAACGAACATGTAAAGTATGTTCTTTAATAGTGTCCACAAACTGAGGATAACAACTCCTGTTCCGATGGTGACAAGGTTGTTTTCCAGTTTACGGATATTTGCTTCCACGAAAATTCCTCCTTTCATGAGCCCGGATCAGAATTGTTGACCTTTTCCTTGCTCAACTTCCTCAATCTCATCCTGGGAGGCATCTTTTAGAGAGTATGTATCAAATGCTGCTTCCCTCGGTAATTGTATTTCGATTCTGTCCATTTTTTGCAACAGACAGTTTCCCGACTTCATTGATACCCGGAATACATGACCGCCGAGTTTCCTGTCCTGCGAGATAAAATGCAGATGCCATCCCGCAGCGTTTATGCCGTCCATATAATCGGGATAATACACGCATACCAGTGTTCCGTACAGTCGTTCAAAGCTAAAGTCCTTCTGTGTTTTTGAGAGGATATTCTTCAAAGAAACGTGCTGTGAGCGGTACGGAGCTCCTGCACGGGCATGTACTGTGTCAAACCATCCGTCTATCCGTGCGATATGAACACTGTTCAGACCGAAATCTTCTTCTATTCTCAAGGTCAGTTCCTGTTTTATGGCTTCAATATCCGGCAATTCTTCTAATTCAAATTTTCTTCCGTCCTTTATAAAGCCTGAAACAGCAAAGGGTACGCCTGCATCTTCGTTTGTGCAGACTACACTTCCGTCTTGTTTTGCCTGATAGCATACTCCGTCTACAACTATCATTTCACCGTCTACATTCTCGAAAGTACCGAGTCCTGTATCGCCGTGTTCAAGTAATTTCTGTACAGTGACAACAGGTCTTGTATATCCAAGTGCCAAAGCCTGTAACGTTGAAATCTGATATATTTTGTTTGATTTCATAAGTTTTTCTCCTCGCTTTCGCTATTTTGGTAAATCATAAGGAAGAAAAAACGAAAAACCGTTTTTATCTGCCTTGATGTCAGAATATATTCTTTTCGACCAACGGGAGTCTTTGTCATTATTCTTGTTATTCCTAATTTGGTTCAACAACTTATTAACGGTCTGATGCCGGAATCGTTACCTTCACAACTGTGCCGCCGCCATCGCGCGGCGCAATTTCCAGTTCACCTTTGCACATCATTTCAAGCCTTTGCCGGATATTTTCCAGTGCGATATGCAGATCGTTATTGTCAGTGCTGCTAAAACCCGGACCGTCGTCTTCTACGATAATCTCGCTGCCGGAAGGTGTCTGGCGGGTGGTGACAGAAATATTGAGCGGATTACCGTCCGGATCCATGCCGTGCTTGACTGCGTTTTCCACAAGGGGCTGCAGCGTCAGCGGAGGCACACGGAACATAGTGTGCGGCGTATCGAATTTCACGAAAAGATTGTCCTCGTGCTGCGCCTGCTCTACGGAGAGATACGCTTGTGTGTGCTTCAATTCATCGGTAAAGGGAATAGCGTTTTCGCCTGCAATGGCAGTGAAGTTACTGCGTAGATAGTCGGTGAATTCCAGCGTGACCTGCTGCGCCTTGTCGGGATTCTGCTTGCATAGGTAGTAAATGCTCATCATGGTGTTGTAGATGAAGTGAGGCCGCATTTGCAGAACAACGATACTTGCTCTCTGTTTGGAAATCTCATTTGCCTGAGCAATCTGCCTTTCCACTTGCTCCAAAGCAATAATCCACAGCATAATCAGCGCCGATGCAGCCGAGCCAAGCACAGTCATCAAAACGTCCGAGTAGAACATCTGCACCACCATACACAGGAGCGGAACAAGAAAATAAACGGTGAACGCTATACGGTATCTTCGGGATAATTCCGCACGATAATAAAACAAAGCGAACAGATTGACAGCCATCAGCAGTACAAGTGGTACAAGCAGAACAGGATACAGTGGTCCTCTGAAATACTCGTTATCCGGTGTATAATAGTATATCCATTTTGTAAATTGTGCAGTCACCAGCAGAACAAAGTAAACAGCCCACAATAAATCGGTTATATAAACCATCGGATTTTTGTGCACATTTTTTTCGGCACAGTATAGTAAAAACCTATTCAGAACAGGCAATATCAATGACGAGAAAAGCGACTCGCAGAACAGGAAGATATATGAAACAATCATATATCCACCTTTCACATTTGTAACATTCCACAATACAAGATTGCTTACAGTATAAGCCGTAAGCATTGAGAATATAGTGACTAAATATTTTTTATATTTTTTCGTATAACGAACGTTGATCGACAGTATGAGTCCGATTGCCGCAATTGCCGCTGCTGCTCCCGCTATGCAGATATTTGCACGTATATTCATTTCCATATCAGCCCAACCCCATTACAGGATAACGCAGGCGGCTCAGCTGCGCTTTTACGCCCTCAACGGTGAGAGGCTTGAGCATAAAACCGCATGCTCCTGTGTTCCACGCATCAAATGAATACTCCCTATATGCGGTCAGATAAACCACGTTGATCCGCGGATTGATTTCGAGAAGCTTGCGGCACACATCCAGCCCGCTTATTGTTCCCATCTCAATATCGAGGAAAGCGAGCGCTATGCGATTTGCTCTTGCGTATTCGATAGCATCCGCCGGTTTTGTGAAGCCTGTGACTGATGCATTCGGCATGACTTCTTCCAAGACAGGCAGACCTCCGCTGAGAATAATCTTGTTGTCATCTACCAAAATAACATTAGGACACTCGTCGCTTTGCGCAGCCGCAGAGAACAGCATATTGATGTCTGCGCTTAAGACGAAGGAAAGCCGGTATATCATCGCAGCGTCAGGCAGACGGATGCCGGTTTCCCATCGGACTACTGTGGAACGGGTAACGTACATCTTATCTGCTAATTCCTGCCGTGAAAGTCCTTTTTCAGTTCGTAGTTTTCTTAAGGTCTCCGAAAAAAAATGATTCATTGCATTGTACTCCTTAATATGTATCCGCAGTTTTTATAGTAGTTGTTATTCTGTTTTTTTCATAGTCCCATATAGAACTATAATAAACCAAAAACTATGCCCAAATCAATATTTTTTTTTGTTATATTAGCTGTTCCATTCTGGAATACCTGATTGAAGAATGAAAATAAATAAAGTAAAATAGACTGTATGGATAAATTTTACCGTTGCGTCAACTCTTTTTTATATAAACTGAAGACTTTTTTCCGGAGTCAAAGCGGCATCCGGTTCTTTATATATTCGTTGTGTCTTCACAGGAACACTTATTTGTATGGTGCTGTTTTACGGATCATATAGAATCAGGAGGAAAAAACAATGACAGATCAAGCGATTATTAACGGGTTGTATAGTGAACTGCTCTTTGTAGCAATGATCCTGCTCAGCATCCTTTTATTTAACAATATTGTGTTATACAAGCAAAAGTTCAAAGACAATCTCTCGCTTATGCTGCTGCTTGCTGTAGTTATGTGTGGTTCCGAACTCCTCTGGACTTTCTGTGACGGATATCCTCAGCTTAATGTGCTTACTTATATAGGCATTTGTGGTTATATGATAACGTTCGTTTCATTTGTGGCTATGTTAAACTGTTACATACTGAACCGGCTTGACCGTCTGCCGAAAAGCAAGTGGTTGACAGTTCTGCTTTATATCGTTCCGTTAGGGGTATTTTCTTTGTTATGCATCTCTACGCCGTGGACTCATTGTCTTGTAAAATTGGACGAAGCAGGCATTCTGCAAAAGACGATACTTTTCGACGCACTGTTTACTCCTGTGATATGGCTATACCTTCTGATAGCGGTGATCAATGCTGTGGACTACGCCATAAGAAGCCGCCGCAATAATCCTACGTCAAATCGCATAGCGTACAACATGATTATATTCGGAGTGTTGACGCCCGCAATCTATATACTGGAAATATTACTTTTGGGAGTAGACAGCGACTATATTACCCTCAGTCTGGCGGTATCCGTGTCAATGGTGTATCTGACTACCAACGTCAGCACCCATACCCTTCTGGAGACTCGTGCTAAGGTGGAAGCTACCGAGTCGGAACTGCGTGTTGCTACGAATATCCAGGAAAGCATGCTGCCGTCCACTTTCCCCGCATTTCCGAATCGTCCGGAGTTTGAAATTTACGCTTCAATGGATCCGGCAAAGGAGGTCGGCGGAGATTTCTATGACTTCTTCCTGATCGACGAAGATCATCTTGCAATGGTAATAGCAGATGTATCCGGAAAGGGTATTCCTGCGGCACTGTTTATGATGTCCTCGAAGATACTCATCAACGACCACGCCATTATGGGAGGCTCTCCGGCGGAAATACTCCAAAGAGTAAACAAGCTGGTCAATGCCAATAATGATGCCAATATGTTTGTGACTGTATGGCTGGGCATACTTGAAATCAGCACAGGTAAGCTCACCACTGCAAGCGCCGGCCATGAATATCCGATGATAAACATTAACGGCAAATATGAGTTGTTGAAAGACAAGCACGGTCTGGCGCTCGGCGCAATGCCAATATCCAAGTACAAGAACACCGAGATTATGCTCAAAAAAGGCGACAGTATATTTGTCTATACCGATGGTGTTGCCGAGGCTACCGATGCGAACAACAAACTCTTTGGTACTGACCGCACTGTCGAAGCCCTCAACGCTATTCCCGGGAATGCTTCACAGAAAGATGTACTTGTGGGTGTCCGTGCTGCTGTTGATGCCTTTGTAAAAGAAGCGCCTCAGTTTGACGACCTGACGATGCTTGGTCTGAAATACAATGGTCCTGTAGAGAATACCGGAACGGAGGAAAAAAATGAAAAAACTTAAAGTAGAAGCAGCTGTAAAAAATATAGAAGTAGTAACCGATTTTATAAATGCGGAGCTGGAGCGGCTGAACTGCCCTCCGAAAGCGAGAACTCAGATTTCAATTGCGATTGACGAGCTGTTCGGAAATATAGCCAGGTATGCCTACACTCCCGAGGTTGGCAATGCCGAGGTACAGTTTGAGGTGGAAGAAAATCCGCTATCGGTTATTATCACTTTTATTGACAGCGGCAAGCAGTTTAATCCTCTTGAACAGGCTCAGCCCGATATTACTGCCTCTGCAGAGGAACGTAAAATCGGCGGACTCGGCATATTTTTGATAAAGAAAACAATGGATATGGTCGAGTATGACTACAAAGAAGGACATAACATCTTAAAAATCAAAAAGCATCTTTCATAAAAGTATGCAACTATGGATTTTGTCATGGCAAAAAGTCAGTTAATCTCATCATGCATGAGCTGAATAAAAAAAATTTAAAATGTAAGGAGAATAAACATGAACATTAAAAAGAAAAAAGACGGAAGCACACTTACCGTTGCTATCTCAGGAAGAATTGATACGGCTACAGCGCCCGAGGCAGATGCGAGCATCAACGAAAGTCTTGAGGGTGTAGAGAGCCTGATTCTTGACTTTACGGA
>JBGVAQ010000231.1:0-5476 GCA_045224775.1 Acutalibacteraceae bacterium
GAACAGCCCGGAGCGTCTGTTCCGGAAGATGAATTGAACGACAGATACTTATCCGAAAGCATGGTGACAAACGAAGTTCCGCCTGATGATAAGGCAAATGATGATGAAGAAAACAGAATGCATCAGGAAAACGGTCATGCGGAAGATACCTCTATCTATCAACAAACGGAATTGATAACCTATGATACAGCAAAAAACAAGGCGGAAGAAATGCTGATCTCAGACGCCGTGTATTCAGCGCTTGCGTATTTGAAAATGGCGTGTTTCGGCAACAGCGAGGTCGTTCCGCTGTATGAGCTGACGGCTTATGCGCTGGATGATCCGATGATGAATAAGAATTATTCATCAAATGTCATACTGACCCTGATAGAAAAGTTCGATTTAGAAGACCCGTTTGTTAAGTCACTTCTGATATCGGCATCAATGAGAACGGTATTCTATAATGACAGTCAGTTTGATTATGCCATGAAGTCTTTGCAGAGTATCCTTCCCGATATTTCTGTTCCCGAAATCCATACCTTCATACAGAGATGTATTGATTTTAAAGACAGAAACAAAAGCGGGTTTGATCTGTATTGTGATTACAGAAATAAGGAGCAGATCGCAGCAAGAAAAGAAATAGAAGATATCAGTAAAAACGCTTTGGTATTCTATAAGAATGTTATTGACGGTCCGTTCAGAGAAAAGGTCAAAATAAAGAGATATAGAGATACTTATCAGAAAATCTTTGATCGTGATGGTTTGCTTGCAGAGTGTCTCAGGATAGTTTCTCAGAACGAAAAAGACGAGATCGATTTCGCCGGAGATTTTATTTCTGAGTATCTCAAAGGTGATGTGATCGAATGCGGAAATATCAACGAAGAGGCGGTCAATAAGCTGATAGATGATACATGGGAAGAATGCTGTGAGAATAAGGTGCTTTATCATTCGACACCGCTTATGAGCGGATTGAGGGCAAAGCTGAAAAACCGTATTATTGATGCGTTGATATACATAGCCAGATGGGTTCATAATAATGATATCTGTGACTCAATAGGCAGAACGGCTGATGATAGTGAAAAGAGCTTCATGATGAACTGTCTTGAGTCGATCAGGAATTCCTGTCAACAGGAAAGATCAGAAAGCAGGTCACAGGCTGTTTCGGCAGGTTATAGCAGTATAGAGTACACCTGTGAGAATCTGATATCAAGAATAAACGGCTCCTACGATGGCACGGCTTACAGAAAATTTTTCTATATAAATATGCTGAAGACAGGAGATGTAATGCTCAGAAAAGACGATAACGGAGCATATATTCCTGATCTGAACGATTATTGCTACGGGATCAGCGGCTATCGGATCAAAGACAGAATTCTCAGAAATTACGATCAATTTGTCAGCACAAATGGATTTGAAAAAATCAGACCGGATATTGATGATCAGTATTTTTGTGATTTGCTGGCGGCAGGTATGCTTGTAGAATACCATACAAGTGTAAACTGTGATGATATAGAAATGTCGGAGGTTCTTAATCAGAAGCTTGCAAGCATCAAGGATTATGAGAGGCAGCTTAACAGACAGAGAACAGGCTTTATTGAAGAACTGGAACTGAAAAAAAGCTATGGCGTATTTGATGCAAACAATGATGATGACGTTAAGGAACTGCTGCTGAGGCAATCGGATGAGGTATATCAGTATGCTCTTTCCTCACAGAATTACGGTTTCTATCAAAGGGCGCTGAACTATATCAGAAGGCAGATCGAAGAGGACTCAAAAACTCAAAAAGACAGAATACAGAAGAGCCTTTCCGGGTTGCTGTCAGACGAGACAATTGCCGAAAAGCAAAAAGATGACGTTGTTTTAAGGGAAGCACTCGACAAAGCAAGACTGTATATGGAAGACGGCAATTATACAGCCGCAGAGGATCTGATCAACCGTATCAACAGCGGTGATCTCAGCAGTGCAGAGCTGAAAGCGCCGAATCCTGATCTTTCCGATTTTCAGAGCTGCTACCGTGAAATGTATGATGCGTGTTATTACTCTTCGGGATTTGAATTGAAATCGGCTGCAAAAACCAAAAAGCTGATTGAAAGATACTCCAGAGCGATGAAGGATGCTAAATCTGCCACCAGACTGGTGAATCTCTGGATCTCAAACAGCACCAATCAAAATAAAATGCAGGAACTGTTAAGTATGCTGGGGATGGATTGCACCGTTGTTTCTGATTTTGAAAAGGGCAACTACAACCATAGTAAGTATTACTTTGACTGTATCCTGAAAGGAGATGTCAACACCGGCGGAAGATTCAGCCATGTGATCGCACCCTTTGGCTCATTGGCACACAAGACCTCGTTCCGTACACTTTGCCTGTTCGGAAAGAATGATGATGAACGTCTGTTTAACGAAATAGATAAGCTGACCTCCTTTATGAAAAGCACGATCATCTTTGTGGATTATACCTTTAACGAGCAGTTCCGCCGGGAATTGTCAGACAGGATCAAGTGCGGAAAATACGGTGAGATCTATATGGTGGTGGACAGGGTAATGTTCCTTTATCTTGTTACTCATTATCAGACAGAATCTATCATCAGAAAATTTGTGAATGTGGCAATGCCCTATTCGTATTATCAACCGTATATTTATGATTCTATGAGTAAGATGCCGCCGGAAATGTTCTTTGGCAGGACGGAAGAGCTGCAGAAGATCGAGGACAGAAACGGGATACACCTGCTTTACGGCGGCAGACAGCTGGGTAAGTCGGCGCTTCTGAAACGAGCAAAGCTCAGTATCAACGCTGTTCCCGGACAGCGGGCGTTGTATATTGACATCAAGAATAAAACAGTACCGGAAGCGTCTGAAATGATATGTGAGGAAATGATCTCACTTGGACTCTTTACTGAAAATCAGGTTTATGATGATTGGAAAAGTCTTTGCAAAGACTTAAAGGAGAGTATTATCAGAAACAAAATAACATATTTCCTGCTTCTGCTGGATGAAGGCGATATCTTTATTAACGACTGTGCTGCGTATAGCTACTCGCCCATCGAGGAGATGAAGCGCATTATGGAGTCTGTGGATTTCAAATTTGTGATTGCCGGCCTGCACAATCTGGCAAGATATGACCGTAAATCCGCCATGTCGGACAATTCTGTCATTCCGCATCTCAAAACACTGACGATCAAGCCGTTCAAAAATATGGAAGCAAGAAAGCTTCTTGAGGTTCCGCTGGCACAGGTGGGATTGTTCTTTAATAATGATGCTCTTATTTCAACGATACTTGCCACAACGAATTATTTCCCTGGCTTGATTCAGCTTTACTGTTCCAAGCTCATTACAAGCCTGCAGGATATCGACAAGACGATCTATCCAATCACTTCTGTGCCTCCGTATTACATCAATGAGAAGCACATTCAGAAGGTACTTGCCAACGAGGAATTCACACATCAGATCAAGGAAAAATTTGATATTACCCTTGAACTTGATAATGATAATTATTATCAAATCATCGCCTTGCTGATGGCTGAAATGTATCACAGTGATGATGTGATGAACCACTCTGTCGGATACAGTGCTGATGAAGTTTATGCAAGAGGATGCGAATACGAGATCCACAAGATTTCCAGCCTTGATCCGGATGTGTTTACCGTGTATATGGATGAGCTTGTTGAATTGAATATCTTCAGAAAGCACCCTGATAACAGTTACACATTCCTGAGACAGAACTTCTTCCAGTTAATGGGCAACAGTGATGAAATATACGATCGTCTGCAGAAGTATATCGATGAATGACAGGAGGAAACGTTATGACAAGAATCAACAGATGGTGGACGGTCATTTCGGGAGCTTCCCGATTTATCAATGATATCGTTGATGCAGTGACGGAAGGTGGTTCAGTTATCGTTAAAAACAGTGCCGATATACCGTTTTGTGATGATCTGGTTGGCATTCTATCAAGCCGTATCGGTTCTGAGATGCATGACAGGGCTATCAAAATGTTCGACAGCTCACTCATACAAGAGGATACTGTAGAAAAGTATCTATGCGAACATTACTGTCCTGACGAGTTCTTTATCCCGTCTAAGGGATTTACAAGAACACATTTTCTGGTTAGATCCAAAGTATTTGAGATGAATAACAGTATCCGGATCATCAAAAAGTCAAATGATAAATCAGAACAGGAGTGGATCAGGTTTATCGGTGATTACAGCCGTCTTCTAAGCATGGAGGACAGGTCTGATAAAGCACAGTTTATTTTGTTTGCGGAAACAGACAGGAATATCCCGAAAGCAAAACAATGCAGTGTCATAGATTTTCTGGAATATGTGACTGAGTATGATTACTATGTGTTTTGTCTTTTGTCCGTTCCTGACAGCTTCCATAAGAGCATGAAAATGAAACAGTATCTTGCAGAGATTACATCGGAACTTTGTCGTAAGGATACTTTTCTTATCTATGATCTGCTTGAAGCTCCCGAAGAACTCTATACGAATACATATCGGTATTATAATCAATTCGTATCAGAGAAAGTATCTGAAAATGAGATCAATAAGATTCTGTGGAAGTCACAGATAAAGCTTGTGTTTCCGATACTTGAGGAATACAGATGCTTCCTTGTAGAAAAGTACAGAAGTGATTTGGAAAGTAAGCTTCCGTTTGAAGTGCCATACGGAGAGTCAATTACAGAGCCGGAAAATCTGGAATTGGGACATATACTTTTTCTTAACAAAGAGCTTGATTTTCTGAAGAAGAACGAGCTTGAAAAGCTGAGGCTCTATAAAACGGTCAGGAATAATATTGCACACATGAGACCGGCATCTCCAGATTCAATCGAAGGGATATTATCAGATAAATAATTTATGAGGATTATTTCATAGTAAGCAGGAGTATCAGACCGTATTGCAAGGCATGATACTCCTGTTATTCTGTTTCTGTTCGATTGTCTATTATAGGAATTGAAATTTAAAAGAGCAATAATGATAGAAAAACAAATTGATCGTAACTCGTAACTTATAGCTATTTATAATATATATAAGTTGAATTATCTGATAAGATGTGATAAAATATATATGTTAGCTGTATAAATGAAATGAATATTAAGGATTAGGTAAAATGGCCTAAAATAATAGAACTATTTGCATGAAAGGCTTCTGGTGGTGATATGAGTGATGGAAAAAGATTCTTTGCCTCTTTGTTAGGAATACATCTTAGTGAAGAACCTCCGGTCATGCAAAGCTTAGTTCCGAAACGAATAGCAAATGAAATAATGAATGGTAAATTACCAAAATTCACTCCTTCAACTATACTTTTAAAACAAAATGAAATCTGTCATTTTATGAATAAGGCAGCATTAGTTGTACAAAAAAAAGAAAAGATGTATAAAAGTCGCAGAAACGGAGCAAGTTATAGGATTACAAAAGGATTCACTCTTCATTCTGGCGGAAGTACAACCAAACCAGTTGAACAGGGCAACCGCATGAAAGAATCATGAAAACATGTT
>JBGVAQ010000232.1:0-1649 GCA_045224775.1 Acutalibacteraceae bacterium
ACTATCTTATCTACTTTCGGAACGCTTTCAGTACCGTATGCAAGGGCTGCAACAGCCTGTGCGCCGCCCATAAGGAAAACTCTGTCACCTCCTGCAATAGCCGCAGCCGCCATTATATCGGGATTCGGCTTGCCGTTTTTGAGCGGCGGAGTTACCATTATAAGTTCCTTTACGCCGGCTATCTTTGCGGGGATAGCGTTCATAAGTACAGATGACGGATAAGCTGCTGTGCCGCCCGGAACATAAAGTCCTACCCTTGCAAGACCTCTTACACGCTGTCCCATGATTACGCCGTTATCCTTTGTTTTAAGCCAGCTCTGCTGCTTCTGACGGGCGTGGAAATCACGGATATTATCAGCTGCCTTTTTGAGCGTTACTATAAATTCAGGATCGCACTGTGCCGTAGCTGCGAATATCTCATCTCTCGGAACTTCAAAATATTCCGGTGCTTTGCCGTCAAATTTTATTGTGTACTCCTTTACGGCTTCATCGCCTCTTGTGCGTACATTCTCTATTATATCTGATACAACTGCCGTTACATCCTTGTTTGTCTTATTACTTCTTTCTCTTACCTGTGCGAGAAATTCAATTTCTTTTTTGCCGTCTGTTTTTATTATATTTATCATTGCTTTGACCTCTCCTCATACATTTTGGACGCAAGCTGTTCTATTTCGTTTTTCCTGAGTTTCAGGCTTGCTGTGTTTGCAATAAGTCTTGCAGATATCGGCGCTACATTATCTTCGATTATTTCAAGACCGTTTTCTTTTAAGGTCGAGCCTGTTTCAACTATATCAACTATGGCATCGGAAAGTCCAAGAAGAGGGGCAAGCTCTACCGAACCTTCTATCTTTATCACTCTTATATCCATGCCCTTTCCTTCAAAGAAATTTCTTGTTACATTCGGGTATTTTGTAGCTATAGTCTTTTCGTTATAGCCGGAATAGAAGTCCTTGCCCTTTTTTCCTGCAAGTGCAAATCTGCATTTTCCGAAGCCGAGATCGAGTATCTCATAAAAGCTCCTGCCGTTTTCCATTATTGTATCCTTGCCGACAACTCCGAGGTCACATACACCGTTTTCTACGTATGTTATAACATCAGCCGCCTTTGCAAGAACTATATTTATCTCAGTTTCTCCGTTAGTTATCGGGAGAATAAGCCTTCTGCCCTTTTCGTGAACTGCCGTACAGTCATAGCCTGCACTTTCCAAAAGCTTTACAGTATCCTTTTCAAGTCTGCCCTTTGTAAGAGCTATTCTTAACGGTTTCATTACTCATTATACCCCCGTGTCGATAGTTTTTATCTCATCGCCTACTATCGCAAGCTTCTTTATTCCCTTTGACTTTGCATATTTCAATGCTTCATCCTCTGTTTCAAAAACACTGTTCTCTCCAAGTATGCTTGCCTGTGAGAGTGTTTCTGTATATTTGATCGCATCTGTTTCATGACCGTCAAGACCATGTACAAGTACATCAGGCTGTTTCTTCTGAGGGATATTTCCCTTTTTCAGCATAACTCTTGCAAGTGCATCTACATTTATTCCGAAACCTATTGCAGGAGCAGGCGCATCAAAAGTATCAAGAAGATTATCATATCTTCCGCCTATAAGTACAGGCTCACCCGAACCAAGAACATATCCGCTGAATACTATT
>JBGVAQ010000233.1:0-17017 GCA_045224775.1 Acutalibacteraceae bacterium
ATTTTAATTATAAATTATTTATGGGGAATGTGCTTAAAAAATTGTTGAAAAGTTCGTGCAAAATTTTTATAAAAAAAGCAAAAAAATGTTGAATGTGATTAGTAAATTTAGTATAATATTTATGTAAATCCATTCCGCAGATTGTTTTTTGCGGGAATTTTAAGATTTTTTACTGAATTCGGGTGTCTGTTTTTAAGGACATCTTATTTTTGACTGTACGAATTTTTGTTGAATGGCTCATATCAAAAACGTAAATTTTCGACAAATGGTATAATTTACTCTTGAAAATTCATGCAAAATTTAGTATAGTTAAACTATCATATTATTTCGGAGAGGGATCTTGAAGTAATGGTAATTTTATTTGCAGGTAAAAATCCACAAAAGGCGGTGATATACAATGCAGTGTAAACAATGCGGCAGCGAATGGAAAACAAATGCCCGTGCAAATCTTATCATACGTTGCCCGTTCTGCGGCGCTGAGCTTGAAGACGAAAATGAAGATAAGCTTACGTTTCAGGATGCCAAGGAGGCTTTGAGGTATATCGTCAAAACTTACGGCATAGATGTTATGATAGACGGTCTGCAGCTCAGGGCTTTGCTTGATGAGTTCATACCTGATCTTAAACAGGAAAGAAAGGTTTTCCTTGATGCGTATGAGCAGGGTGTGTGCAATGCACTTTATCTTGCACACAGCGAGCCTGAGATCGACAAGTGTATAGCTATACTCCAGTCTATCAAGGTGCTTACAACGGATGCGTGTATGGCAGATAAATGGGCTGCATATGTAGTCGAAAGCTTTGTCTTCGCACTCGACTGGAGCGTTCCGATGTTCGGTATAACTCCTAACATACATACGCACCAGATGCCTGAAAATATCAGGGAAACCGGTGGTCAGAAGCTTATCGGCGCAGGCGAACATGACATCATAGACGACTGGGCAAACGATGTTCCCGAAAGAGCACATGTATTTGATTTCTTCAGAAGCGATGAAGAAGAAAAAGAGGAAGATGATTCAAATCAGATCGAGGTTGAAGAAGAAAAAACGGATTCACCCGATACTGATATTACAGATGAACCTGAGGAAGAAGAAAAACCGAAGTCACCCGTTATAGACTTTACGGATGAGCCTGAGGAAGAAGAAAAACCGAAGTCACCTGTTATAGACTTTACAGATGAACCCGATGAGGAAGAAAAACCAAAGCGTACAGTCATAGACTTCACAGACGAGGCTGAGGAAGAAGAAAAACCAAAGCGTACAGTGATAGACTTCACAGACGAAGCTGAGGAAGAAGAAAAACCAAAGCGTACAGTGATAGACTTCACAGACGAAGCCGAGGAAGAAGAAAAGTCGGGCGATGATGAAAAGACCGGGGAAGATAAGACCGAGGAAGATAAACCCGAAGAAGATAAACCGGCTGAAAACAAACCGGAGCAGCATGTTCAGAATCCTTGGATGCAGCAGATGCCGCAGACACCCGAACAGATGCAGCAAATGCAGCAGCAGATGCCGTGGGGATACAATCCTTGGATGCAGCAGATGCCGCAGACACCCGAGCAGATGCAGCAAATGCAGCAGCAGATGCCATGGGGATATAATCCGTGGATGCAGCAGCAAATGCCAAATCAGCAGATGACCGGTCAGCCTAACGTAAATCAGCCGGCTGAATCAAAGCATGATGATAAAAAGGCGGAGGAAAAGCCGAAACGTACAGTGATAGACTTTACCGATGAACCCAAAGAAGAAGAAAAACCAAAGCGTACAGTAATAGACTTCACAGATGAACCCAAGGAAGAGGAGAAACCGAAGCGTACAGTGATAGACTTCACAGATGAACCCAAGGAAGAGGAGAAGCCGAAGCGTACAGTTATAGATTTTACAGATGAACCTGAGGAAGAAAAGGCTCAGCCTTCTGTACCTGAGGAAAAACCTGTTGAAAAACCGGAAACTCCCGTACCTGAGGAAAAGCCTGCACCGCCACCGCCGCCGGCAGCACCTGCTGCACCGGCTCCGAGTGCAAAAACATCTGACGGTATTCCGGCTGATGCAAGAGTATTTACGGCTGAGGAAGCTGTTCATTATCACAGCACAAGAATTGTTATTCCCGAAGGATATCAGGTTATCGAGGATGCAGCATTCTCAGGTAATGAGATAGTTGAATCCATAGGCTTACCTTCTACAATGCTCAAGATTGGTGAAAGAGCTTTTGAAAACTGTAAGAAGCTTATGACAATAAACCTTCCCGAAGGACTTCTTGATCTCGGCAGAGGTGCATTTGCCGGCTGTTCAAGGCTTGCAAGAATTGAAATTCCGTCAACTCTCAAGAGGATAAGACAGAGTACATTCAGCGGCTGCGAAAGACTCACTCAGTTTGACATTCCGTCAAACATAAAGGGACTTGGCAAACATGCTTTCCTGAACTGTGAGTCGATAACCGAGATAAATATTCCCGAAGGTGTTGACGAACTCCCCGAGAACGTATTCAGCGGCTGCCGTTCACTTGTCAAGGTAACGGTTCCCGAAACTGTAAAGGATATCAGAAAGAATGCATTCAGCTGGTGTGAATCACTTAAAGTTGTGAATATACCCGAAGCCGTAACAGAAATAGGTGACGGTGCATTTACAGGCTGTGCTTCTCTAAATACAGTAAATATTCCTCAGCATCTTGAAAGTATAGGCTATGGTTCGTTCAGCAAATGCGGAACGCTCAGAAGGCTTGTTCTTCCCGACACTGTTACTAATATCAGTGAGAATGCATTTAATGGTTCAAACAGAACTCTTGTTGTTTACTGTTCACATGATAACGCTTATGTAAGACGTTATTGCAGAATGAACAGAGTAAAGTGTAAGGACATTGAGGAATGATCTTGGTATCATAATATAAGCCATTAAAGCGGCAGGGGTTTCCCTGTCGCTTTGTGATTTTAAAAGGGGATGTATATATGAGATATTTCAGTGATGAACAGATAAGCCGGATGAAAGAACAGGCAAAGGCTGATTATTCCGGCAGGGACAGTGCAGAGTATATAGCATTTCTTACAAAGATAGAAGTGCTCGACAAGCGTAATGACAGTTTCGGTGAATGTCGTGATGAGCTTATGCAGCTTATTGCGGAAATGGAAAAACGTACAGAAAAGTATGTTCATCGCGGCTATGCCGATCCTGACGATGAAGACAATGATGCATTCGAGTACGAAAACTATTGAACATACGTCCCGTTATGCCCTCAGAGCAGCGTTTTATCCGGCTGCTTTGGGGCGTTTTTATTCCTTTGAATATTAATGACAAAAAATCAGGTTGACAATTCGGCTTTCAAGTAATATCATATATATAAAATTTTTAAAGCTATAAATGATATTCAAGGAAAGGAGATGATGCGGGTGGAAGAAATAATGGATCTGGTATCGTTTTTGCTGCGTGTTGCTGATCCTGTGCTTATGATAATAATAATATGTATGAGCTTTTATTCTCTCCGCTGCGGCAGACGTGATGAACGTGTGCTTATCGCTCTGGATGATGAAGAAAGAAAAATAAGATACCCTGTGCTTTTCTGGGAAAATTCTCTCGGACGCAGCAGGTCTTCCGATATAAGAATAGATGATCCTACGGTATCAAGGGATCATGCGGTACTTCTGCGAAGAGAAAGCGGCTGGTTTGTTGCGGATACAGGTTCTAAGGCAGGCGTATATGTAAACGGTCAGAAAACAGAGGGCAGATGCCCCGTATATGTAGGTGATAAGATAACGCTGGGTACATCCGAGCTTATTTTAAAGAGAGCTGATGATCCCACAACGGCTTATCAGAGAAGAAAAATAAAAAAGCCCAAACAGCGTGATACGGTTTCGGGCAGTCTTATACTTTCCCTTATTACTGTGCATGTTTTCATGCTTACGGTGCAGTGCTATATCAATATGGGAAATGTTGATACGGCGGTGTATTCGGCAGGACTTATCTTTGCCATGTGGATGTTTTACGCACTGTCGAAAAAGCTTTTCAAAAGAAAAAGCTTCGAGATAGAATCACTTGCAATACTTCTTTCGGGTACGAGCGTTATACTTACGGCTGCACATGATGTAAAAGATGCAATGGTACAGCTTATAGCTATGGTGCTGGGAATGTGTGTGTTCTGTTTTATGATATGGTTCATAGAGATACCCGACCGTGTTATGAAATGGCGGCTTACGATATACATTCTTACAATAGGACTTTTGGCTATAACGATAGTTTTGGGAAGAAATGTCAACGGAGCAAAAAACTGGATAATATTAGGGCCGATATCGGTTCAGCCTTCGGAATTTGCAAAGGTGGCATATATATTTGTCGGAGCGGCAACGCTTGACCAGTTACAGACAAAGAAAAACCTTTTCGGGTTCATATTTGTAACGGCTATATGTATAGGTCTGCTGTTCTTTATGAGCGATTTCGGAACGGCGCTTATATTCTTTGTTACATTCCTTGTAATAGCTTTCATGCGTTCAGGCGATTTCCGTACTATAATACTTGCGGTAGCGGCGGCGGTGCTCGGAGTCATGCTTATACTGTCCATAAAGCCGTATATAGCTGACCGCTTTCAGGCTTGGGGACATGTATGGGAGTATGCGTCAACATCGGGCTATCAGCAGGTAAACACATTTATATACAGTGCAAGCGGAGGTCTTTTCGGCGTAGGTATAGCAAAGGGATATCTTCAGTATGTTTTTGCATCGGAAAGTGACCTTGTTTTCGGACTTGCGTGTGAGGAGCTTGGGCTTCTGACAGCACTGCTTTTCGGTGTTGTTATCGGCGGATTTATGATATATGCAAGAGCTATGGCTACAAGGAGCCGTTCAACGTTTTATTCTATTGCGGCATGTTCGGCAGGAGGACTTCTCGTTTTTCAGGCGACACTTAATATTTTCGGCGTTGTTGATCTTCTGCCGCTTACGGGTGTTACACTGCCGTTTGTAAGCTGCGGAGGTACAAGTATGATAAGTTGCTGGGGACTGCTTGCGTTTATAAAGGCGGCTGATGAAAGAACGTATTCATCAAGGAAAAAACAGAAGTCGGGACTTAATAAAAATACCTCTTTCACAGGAAAGAAATTCAAAAAGAAAGAGCCTGAGGTAACAGAAGTCACCGACCAGAATTATGTTGATGTCTGATTACAGGACGGTGATGATATGAAAAGTACAAGAGCAAGGTCATTCATGGTGCTGATAATGACGCTTGTGTTTTTTGCAGGTCTTGCATACTATTCGGTTAATCTGATAATGCATTCGGCTGAATGGTCATCCATGCCGATGAATGCACATATCTCTGATAAGGACGGACTTGCTTTTGCCGGTACGATATATGACAGGAACAATGTAGTACTTGCAAAAAGTGTTGACAAGAAACGTGTATATAATGATGATGAAAAAATAAGGCGGGCATGTCTGCATCTTGTCGGGGACGATTCAACGAATATTTCAACGGCTGTGCAGACGATATACCGCTCGGAGCTTACGGACTTTAATTTCATTCACGGACTCGGCGCACCTGATATGCTGAAACAGGGCAGAGATATTGTCCTTACGATAGACAGCGAACTCCAGAAAACAGCACTTGAAGCGCTGGGAAATTCAAACGGCGCTATGATTTGCTATGATTATAAGACGGGTGAGATACTTTGTATGGTCAGTACGCCGACATATGATCCTGTTGCCGTTCCGGAAGATATAGAAACAAACAGTAAATATGAAGGCGCATATCTCAACCGTGCAATATCCGTATGCTATCCGCCCGGTTCGACTTTCAAGCTTGTTACTGCATCGGCTGCACTTGCGGAATATCCCGAAGCGGAAAAGTTCACTTATGAATGCAAGGGCAGTGAAATGATAGGCGACAAGGAAGTAGTATGCTATAAAACGAGCGGTGATGTTGACCTTAAAAATGCACTTGCGGATTCGTGTAATATATATTTCGGACATCTTGCGCTGTATCTCGGCAAGGAGAAGATGACTGAATATGCCGAAAAATTCGGTTTTAACAGTTACATGATGATAGACAGGGCACAGAGCGAAAGAAGCTTTTACAATGTTGAAAAGGCGAGTGACAACGAGCTTGCATGGTCGGGAGTAGGACAATATACCGTTATGGAAACACCTATAAATATGGCGAGAATATCCGCTGCAATAGCAAACGGCGGTGTGCCTGTAAAGCCGTATTTTATGAAGTATGTAGAGGGTACTCTCGGAATAATGGGTACGGAAGGCAAAACCGAGCTTGACGAGCGTATGATGGAAAAGGATACTGCCGAAACACTCCGTAAGCTTATGGACTATACCGTATCAAAGAGCTATGGGAAAGAATATGTCAGCACAAAGCTTGATATATGCGGAAAGACAGGTACGGCTGAGGTAGATGGTGCACTTGCACACGCATGGTTCACGGGTTTCAGCACGAATGAGGAATGTCCGATAGCATTTGCGGTAATTGTAGAACACGGCGATTCGGGTTATAATGTGGCGATACCTGCCGCAAGGGCAATGCTCGACAAGGCTGCGGAAATTTATAAAAAGTAATGATATATGACAACGGAGAGTTACAGATTATATGTAACTTTCCGTTGTTTTTTGTATAATTAAAAAATTTATAAAATTTTATAAAAAAGGTTGTAATTTATGTGCAAATGAGATATAATGAGTTAAACTGTGTATGAAATATTGTCATTATTGCTTTATTATAATACATTAATTTTATTTTGAGGAGGAAATTGACCAAATGAAACAGTACAGTGCAAAAAACATTTTCAATATTGCTCTTGCAGGACATAGTGGTTCGGGTAAAACATCACTTGCAGAAGCAATGCTCTACCTTGGAGGCGGCTCGGATCGTCTTGGTAAGGTAAGTGAAGGAAACACCGTTTGTGACTTCGATCCTGAGGAAATAAAACGTAAGACTTCTGTTCAGGCTTGCGTTGCTCCTGTTGAATGGAAGGGCAAAAAGCTCAATATCATTGACGCTCCCGGTCTGTTTGACTTTGAGGGCGGTCTTTATGAGGCTGCAAGAGCCGCTGATACGGTACTTATTACAGTATCAGGTAAAGACGGCGTATGTGTCGGTACGGAAAAGGCTGTAAAGGCTGCCGATAAGCGTGGTCTTACAAAGGTATTCTTTGTAAACGGTCTTTGCGATGAGAGCGCACGTTTCTATCGTGTTTTTGAAAATCTTAAAGCATCGTTCGGTCCGTCTGTCTGCCCTGTTGTTGTTCCGTATATCGTTGACGGTCAGGCTGACTGCTATGTAAACCTTCTTGAATATAAGGCATATAAATATGTGAACGGTAAAATAAACGTTGTTCCGATACCCGATATGGGTGACAGACTTGAAGGTCTGAGAACAGCTATATGTGAGGCTGTTGCCGAAACAAGCGACGATATGTTTGAAAAGTACTTCTCCGGTGAGGAATTTACTCCCGAAGAAATAATCGTAGGCGTAAGTCAGGGTATTAAAAACGGTACTATAAGCCCCGTATTCTGCGGTGATGCACTCCTTACCTATGGTGTTGAACAGCTCCTTAACGGTCTTATATGGCTCGCTCCGTGTGCTGAGGATAAGTCTGCCGAGATAGGCGTTGACACAGAAGGCAATCCCGTAGAGCTTAATGTAAATGAGGGTGCTATGTCAGCGGCTATAGTGTTCAAGACAATAGCCGATCCCTTTGTCGGAAAGCTTTCATATTTCAAGGTTATTTCCGGTAAGGTATCATCCGATACTCCTCTTGTTAACATGAGAACAGGCAATGCCGAGCGTGTTACAAAGGTTATGACTATAAAGGGTAAAAAGCTTGAGGACGCTGCTTATATAGGTGCAGGCGATATCGGTGCTGTTGCAAAGCTTTCTGCTACAAATACAGGCGATACACTTTGTGCTCCGGCAAGAAAAGTAACTCTTGACGGTATAGACTATCCGGCTCCGTCACTTACTATGGCTATTGCTCCCAAGACAAAGGGCGATGAGGAAAAAGTGGCTCAGGGCGTTATGAAACTCTGCGAGGAAGATCCGACCATCAAGTTTGAAACTAACCATGAAACACATCAGATGATAATAAGCGGTATGGGCGAACAGCACCTTGATGTTGTTGTTTCAAAGCTCAAGTCAAAGTACGGCGTTGAAGTTGTACTTTCAAAGCCGAAGGTTGCATACCGTGAAACAATAAGAAAGTCCGTAAAGGTACAGGGCAGATATAAGAAGCAGACTGGCGGTCACGGTCAGTTCGGTGATGTATGGATAGAATTCTCACCGTGCGAGAGTGAGGATATGATATTTGAAGAAAGAGTTGTCGGCGGTGCAGTTCCGAAGGGATTCTTCCCGGCAGTTGAAAAAGGTCTCCGTGACAGTATAGCAAAAGGCCCGCTTGCAGGATTCCCCGTTGTTGGTCTCAGAGCTACTCTCTATGACGGTTCATATCATCCTGTTGACTCATCGGAAATGTCATTCAAGACAGCGGCTTCACTTGCATATAAAGCAGGTATGCCCGATGCCTCTCCCGTACTTCTTGAGCCTGTAGGACTTCTCAAGGCTACAGTTCCGGATGCAAACATGGGTGACGTTATGGGCGAGGTAACAAAGCGCAGAGGACGTGTACTCGGCATGAACCCGTCAGAGGACCGTATGCAGACAATAGAGGCAGAAGTACCGCAGGCAGAAATGAGCGACTTCTCTACCTTTATCCGTCAGACAACACAGGGCAGAGGTTACTTCAGCTTTGAGTTTGTACGCTATGAGGAAGCTCCCTCAATCGTTGCTCAAAAGGTAATCGAAGAAAACAAAGCATAATTCAATGTGCAATGTTCAATGTGCAATGTGCAATGTACAATGTTCAATGTGCAATAAAAGATTTCCGTCAGGATTATTTTCTGACGGAGATTTTTTTATGTTATTATCCGATGTCAAGGTTTTATAGTGATTTTTGTACAAATCAATAATTGAAATGTTGAAAATGTTATGATATAATTACTATAACTAAAATTATAGATAGGAGGTAATAACGATGAACAACAGAATAAAAAGAAAGATCTGCGCTGTAGGTCTTGCGGCTTTCCTGCTGGTGAGTGTGAGTGCTGCCGGAAATGCTGTATGCAAGGATGCGGATGTTTCTGTAAGTGCGGCGGAGGCGGATGAAAGCTTTGAGTACGAAGACAGAGGTTATGATGAGCTTACCCTCATTGGTTACAAGGGCAGCGAAAAAAATGTTGTTATTCCAAGGGAGATAAACGGCAAAAAGGTTGTCGAAATAGATTCGGATGCGTTTATGAATACGACAATAACATCCCTGACTATCCCCGATACCGTAAGATTCATAGGAGACGGTACATTCAGTTACAGCCGTACACTTGCTTATGTAGAGGTCGATGAAGGCAACGAGAATTATTCTTCTTATGATGGTATAGTTTATAATAAAAAGGGAACAATTCTTTTGTGCTGCCCGTCGGGACGTGAAAAGGACGTTGTTATATTAAAAGGGACAAAATATATCATAAGCTATGCTTTCGACTGCTGTACAAAAATAAAGTCCGTAACTATGCCGGATACATTGTTAAGTATTTCTTCGTGTGCATTCAACGAATGCCTGAGTCTTTCTTCTATTACAATTCCGGCAAGTGTAACAGAGATCTCCGATAGTTCATTTGATGTCAGCAATGACCTTGTTATTTACTGTGAAGCAGGCAGCTATGCAGATACATATGCAAAGGAAAATGGTATCAAGGCGGTTTATTACGCTGTTGAGGCACTTTCAAACAAGTCCTCTGTTTCTGCGAAAGAGATAGTTTACGGCGATACCGTAAAGGTAAGCTGTAATGCGGAAGGCGGAAAAAATCCCTATACCTATGCTGTATATTACAAGCAGTCAACAGCGACAAAATGGACAACTGCACAGAACTATTCCGAAAATGCTGATGTAAGCTTCAAGCCAAAGCATACGGGTACATACAGTATATCCGTAAAGGCTAAGGATGCACAGGGAAATGTCAAAAAGAAAACATTTACCGTTAACGTAAACCCGACACTCAAAAATACGTCTGCCGTTTCTTCTGCAGGCATAAAGCTTGGTAAGAGTGTAAAAGTAACAGCCGCATCAACAGGCGGTCTGGGTGAAAAGGTTTATGAGGTATTCTATAAGAACTCCACTCAGACAAAATGGACAAAGGCACAGAGCTATTCCTCCAACACATCCATTACAATAAAGCCAAAACATACAGGCAAATATACTATATGTGTAAAGGCAAAGGATGAAAGAGGAAAAGCAGTCAAGAAAAACCTTACGGTTGAAGTAACGAAATAATTCATATAAAACAGATACGTTCTTCGGGGCGTATCTGTTTTTTTGCATAAAATTAGATTTACAAATGAATAGTTTATATGATATAATGTTAGTGTGTTCATTTGCACATTGAACATTGCTAATTATTATTGTATTGGTGTGATGATATGTCTTTTGATAAAAGTAAGATAAGGAATTTCAGTATAATAGCTCATATAGATCACGGCAAGTCAACGCTTGCAGACAGAATACTTGAACAGACGCAGTCTGTCGCAGTGCGAGATATGGAAGATCAGCTCCTTGATAATATGGACCTTGAACGTGAGAGAGGTATAACAATAAAGGCTCATGCCGTGACGCTTGTATATAAGGCTGATGACGGCGAGGAATATATTTTCAATCTGATAGATACTCCCGGTCATGTTGACTTTAACTATGAGGTTTCACGTTCACTTGCGGCTTGTGAGGGTGCAGTTCTTGTTGTTGATGCTTCTCAGGGAATAGAGGCTCAGACGCTTGCAAATACCTATCTTGCACTTGATGCAGGTCTTGAAATAGTTCCTGTTATAAACAAGATAGACCTTCCGAGTGCAGATCCCGAAAGGATAAAGAATGAAATAGAGGACGTTATCGGACTTCCGGCTGATGATGCACCGTGTATATCCGCAAAAATGGGTATAAATATACATGACGTTATGGAGCAGATAGTAAAGTCTGTACCTTCTCCCGAGGGTGATGACGAAAAACCCCTTCAGGCACTTATATTCGATTCATACTATGACAGCTACAAGGGCGTTATAATATACATCCGTGTAAAAGAGGGAAAAGTAAGTGTTGGTGATACGATAAGGCTTATGGCAACAGGAAAGGAATTTAATGTTGTAGAATGCGGCTTTATGAAAGCGACCAGCCTTGAACCGGCTCAGTCACTTTATGCCGGAGAGGTTGGCTATATTGCCGCTTCTATAAAGACAGTAAGCGATGCAAGAGTAGGTGATACTGTAACGCTTGCTTCTGCGCCTGCCGAAAGCGCACTCCCCGGCTATCGTGCTGTACAGCCGATGGTTTTCTGCGGAATATATCCGGCTGACGGTGCAAAATATCCCGATTTAAGAGATGCGCTTGAAAAGTTAGAGCTTAACGATGCGGCACTTTCCTTTGGGCCTGAAACATCAGTAGCTCTCGGTTTTGGCTTCCGCTGTGGCTTTTTGGGACTTCTCCACATGGAGATAATACAGGAGCGTCTTGAACGTGAATATAATCTTGACCTCATCACGACAGCACCGAGCGTTATTTTCAGGATAACAAAAACTGACGGTACAGTCGAGATGATAGACAATCCTACAAACTATCCCGATCCCGCATTTATAGCAAAGGCGGAAGAACCCGTAACCGATGCGCATATATATGCGCCGTCTGAATATGTAGGAAATATAATGGAGCTTTGTCAGGACAGACGAGGCGTATTCAAGGATATGAAATATATCGAAGCTGACAGAGTTGATATACACTATATACTTCCGCTTGCAGAGATAGTATATGACTTTTTCGATACACTCAAATCAAGAACAAGGGGCTATGCGTCATTTGACTATGATGTATCGGGATATGAGGAGTCAAAGCTTGTAAAGCTTGATATAATGCTTAACGGTGAAGTAGTCGATGCTTTGTCATTCATAATACATGCGGATAAGGCATATCCGAGAGCAAGAAAAATGGCTGAAAAGCTGAAAGAAAAGATACCCCGTCAGCTTTTTGAAGTGCCGATACAGGCATGTATAGGCGGAAAGATAATCGCAAGGGAAACCGTAAAGGCAATGCGCAAGGATGTACTTGCTAAATGCTACGGCGGCGATATAACAAGAAAGAAAAAGCTTCTTGAAAAACAGAAGGAAGGCAAAAAGCGTATGCGTCAGCTTGGTACAGTTGAAGTACCGCAGGAGGCATTCATGGCTGTGCTTAAACTCGATACCGAATAAGCCGGAGGATATGAAGATGAAAACAGTTTTGCTATATAATTTCAGCGGCGAAAGGCTTTCACAGGTGAAAATGGCTGTAACGCTTTCAAAGGCGGCATCAAGAGTTGTTGAAAAGGAAAGCTTTTGTCAGACGCTCGGCTATCTTATCGGCGCACAAGGCTATGAAGAATGTGAAAACAGCGAATGTGAAGATTTCGGTGATGAGCTTCTTGTAATGAGCGGCTTTGACAGCGGAGATATAGACACCCTTATAAAAGCACTCAGAAAATGCGGTGCAGGCAGAGTTGCACTCAAAGCGATAGTAACACCCACAAATATTGACTGGAACGGCGTTCAGCTTTACAAAGCGGTAAAGGAAGACCATGAAAAAATGAACGGCGGCAGAAAATGACAAGTGTTTACTATGTGTATATGCTAAGGTGCATTGACGGTTCACTTTATACAGGCATAACGACTGATGTACAAAGACGTTTTTCCGAGCATGTTTCGGCAGGAAAAAAGGGCGCAAAATATACAAGAACACACAAGCCTGAAAAAATAGCGGCTGTATGGCGGTGCAAAGACCGCCGTTCAGCGTCAAGGCTTGAATACAGGATAAAAACTCTTACAAAAAAGCAGAAGGAGATACTTGCCGCAGACGGTGACCTTCTGATATTTGCTGATAAGCTTGATATTGAGGAATATGTTTCCGAAAGAAAAGAGATGTTAACGTTAGGGGAAAATGGAAAGGATATATGAAATATTAAAAAAGTACTACGGTTATGACAGCTTCAGGAGCGGTCAGGCGGATATTATCAGAAGTATCATATCTGGCAGGGATGTTTCGGCAGTCATGCCTACGGGTGCAGGAAAATCAATCTGCTACCAGATACCCGCACTTTATTCCGACGGGATAACGATAGTCATATCACCTCTTATATCGCTTATGCAGGATCAGGTGAGAAGTCTTATTTCAATGGGTGTGAGGGCGGCTTATCTCAACAGCTCGCTTACACCCTCACAGCTTGCAAGGGCAACAGAAAATGCCAAAAACGGTATGTACAAAATAATATATGTTGCGCCTGAAAGACTTGAAAGCTATGACTTTATTGATTTTGCATGTAATGCCAATATATCCGTATTTGCTGTTGACGAGGCGCACTGTATTTCACAATGGGGACATGATTTCCGTCTTAGTTATACCCGTATATCCGACTTTATAGAAAAACTCCCGAAACGTCCTGTTGTTGCGGCATTTACTGCGACTGCAACGGGACTTGTAAAAAAGGATATAATAAATGAGCTTCATCTCCGTAACCCTTACACCATTACAACAGGCTTTGACAGGGAAAATTTATATTTCGGCGTGTATAAGCCTATGGACAAGACGGGTTTTTTAATGGACTATGTTGAAGCAAACAAGAATAAATCGGGAATAATCTACTGCGGTACAAGAAAGACAGTGGACGAAATATCCATGATACTTAGTGACAACGGATATTCAGCTTTGCCGTATCATGCAGGGATGACCGACACGGACAGGACAAGGAATCAGGAGGATTTCATATACGACAGGGCAAAGATAATAGTTGCCACGAATGCTTTCGGAATGGGTATAGACAAGCCCGATGTGCGTTATGTACTGCACTATAACATGCCGAAGAACATAGAGGACTATTATCAGCAGGCAGGAAGGGCAGGACGTGACGGCGATCCTTCCGAGTGCATACTTTTATACAGCGGCAGAGATGTAAAGCTCAATGAATATTTTATAGACAAAAGTGCAGAAAACGAGGATGTCGATCCCGAACAGATACAGAAGTTTATAGAGATGGAAAAGGAAAAGCTCAAACAGATGACCTTTTATTCAACATCTCAGACTGTATGCCTGAGAAAGAGGATACTTACATATTTCGGTGAAAGTTTCAGTCCGCCCTGTAATAATTGCAGTGTGTGCCGTAAGGAAGACAAGCGAAGCTTTGTAAGTGACTCTTTGCGCAGGTATAAAAATAATCAGGAGCTTATAATAGATGAAGCTTTGTTTGACAGGCTTTCAGCCTACCGCTCAAAGACAGCACTCAGGCAGGGCGTACCCGTGTATTCCGTTTTGCATGATTCGGTACTGAGAGAGCTTTCGGCTTTTAAACCCAGAAATTTATCTGAGCTTTCGGGCATAAAGGGTATAGGTGAAAGCAAGCTGAACCGTTACGGAAAGGAAATTATTGATATTATCGTTTCATACGAGGATGAAGCTGATTTCTGATGATATATACTTAAAGTATATTTATACATATAGTAATAATATAAATACTTAACGTATAATAAATAAAAAATATACTTTTGGTATATGCATAGCTATACTTATAGTATATACCTGTTGGAATATACAGACAGTATATGATAAAATTTAATGTGCAATTAAAACAATTCCACTTTCCACATTCCACATTAATTATAGGGGGGTGGTGCTTATGACAAGAGAAACGGCAAAACGCAGGATAAAGGGTTTCCCGCTGAATCTTCAGAGTATCGCAAAAGAGGATATAGATGAACGTGCATATGTAAGTGTTGAGATAGTACCGCTTTTCGAGCTTGACGGGGGCTATTATCAGATGACTGTTAATTATAAAATAAAGCTGGATGACGGTTATATTTACGGTAAAGCCTCATGCCTTGATGAATTTGTGAAAATGCACGATGCGGCGGCAAGAGGAGAAGTGTTTTCAATAATGTATCTTGAACGCTCACGAATTATAATCGAGATAGAAGAACGTGACGACTGATATTACAGAAAGTATTATTATACATATAGTATATATACGACATGTATAATTAAAAATAAAATATACTCAAAGTATAGGATTGGAGGAAGATAAATGTCATACATTCTGCAAACTAAAGGACTTACAAAGATCTATTCACACACAAAGGTAGTCGATAATGTTTCGCTTACACTTAATGACGGTGATATTTACGGCTTTGTAGGCAAGAACGGAGCAGGTAAGACTACGTTTATACGCATGCTGCTCGGACTTTCAAGGGCTGATGAGGGAAGCTTTGATTTCTTTGACGGAGAACCTTTTGAAACTGCAAGGCGAAGGATAGGAAGCCTTGTTGAAGCACCGTCAATATACAAGAATATGAGTGCAAGGGATAATCTTCTTATGTACTGCACGATGCTCAGGGTCGATAAAAAATGTATTGACGAACTGCTTGAAACAGTGGGACTTTCGGATGCAGGTAAGAAAAAGGCGGCTAATTTTTCACTCGGAATGAAGCAAAGACTCGGAATAGCAATGTCGCTTGTGGGAGATCCCGATCTTCTTATACTTGATGAACCGATAAACGGACTTGATCCTAAAGGTATAGTCGAGATAAGAGAACTTCTTCTTTCGCTTAAAAAACGTGGAAAGACTATATTTGTATCAAGTCATTATCTTGGCGAGCTTGAAAAGGTGGCTACACGCTACGGTATCATATCATCGGGAAGGCTTGTCGAGGAGCTTACAAGAGAGGAGCTTACCGAAAAGTGCGGAAGCCGTACCATAATAAAAACAGGCGATCCCGAACAGGCTCTTAAAGCATTGAAGATAGTAAAGGATATACTCAAAGATGATGATGTTACGGCAGAGAAGCGCAAGGTCATAATCGGGCGTGAGATAGACGATGTCGGCGCAATAACCAATGAGCTTTTCAAGGCAGGAATAACCGTTAAGGGATTCAGCAATGACGATAACAGTGCCGAGGAATACTTTATAAAGAAAATGGAGGAATGAGAAATGGGCAGTCTTTTAAAGTCGGATCTTTTAAAGCTCAGAAAGAGCAGTACGTTCTGGGTATGCATAGTGCTTTCCGTATTTCTTGGCGTAATGTTCTCACTGCTTTACTATTATGTATGGAAGAATGTAGGCTCAAGCGTTGAAGCAACAAAGACTGTTATGAAAGCACTTGGCGCTCAGGAGGAGTCTATAAAAGAGGCACTGGCTATTTTTCCCGAACCGAATGTTTTTGCATATATAAATACAATGCTTTGTGACTCAAACGCAATATATATATCTGCCGTTGTGATATGTGTTTTTGTAGCGTCCGAATATTCAATGGGAACGATAAGAAATTCTCTTTCGAGAGGCTTTTCAAGAAGGCAGTTTATTGCATCGAAGTTTATTTCCGTAGCTATAGCAATGATTTCTGTAATAGCCTCATATGTAACAGGCGGTTTTGTAACGAGCCTGTGTCTTTTCGGGTTTGAGCCTTATTCGGGCAAGGGAAACATTGCACTTATATTGATAGCATATACATTGCTGTTCTTGGGACTTGCATCGTTCTATACCATGATATCCATAGTAACAAAGAAAACAGGCAGGGCAGTAGCTGTTGCGATAATATTTCCGGCGATAGTTGAAGCAATTATCGGAATGATAGCTTATATTTCTCAGGACTATTCGGGAGTTGTATCAAAGTTCTGGATATTCCGGACAGTACTGCTTTCAAATAATCTGTGTGAAAAAGGCGAAGCATACATACCGATACTTGTCGCTTTAGGATATATGTTTATATGCGGAACGATATCCTCACTTGTATTCAGACGGCAGGAAATCAAATAATAATTCATAATTCATAATGCATAATGCATAATTGACACGTATCGTGCAGTTCTCTGTGCGGTGCGTGTTTTTTTATATTCATTGTACAGGGTTTTTGAATGAGTGAACAAATTATTAATATGGCTCCCTCTGTGAGGGAGCTGTCAGCTATGCTGACTGAGGGAGTTGTAAC
>JBGVAQ010000234.1:0-2227 GCA_045224775.1 Acutalibacteraceae bacterium
GTGAGACTGAACACAAATCGGAAATCATACCACAGGTAAAAAAAATACTTTATGAATATTGTCATGCTGAGTATGTTGGTGAAATACATTTTTCTAATATCCCATTGAGAAGAAATGAACTCGGAAAAATAAACAGACATTTCTATAGAAAATGTTAAGAATAGCAGACTACTCTGTACTAAACAAAAGGTTTTGTAAATATGGGGGTGTTAATCGAATAAATTGTACAAAAAGAAAATTGAACGCTTGTATCACAATTAAGTAAAAGGAGATGCTATTCAGATGAAGATTTTAAAAACTCTTTCTGCACTTACAATTAGTGCGGCTATGCTTTTCAGCGTGTCAGTACTTAATGTTTCTGCCGCTACAACAGCACAGGATGGTCTTGAGGTTTCACTAACCACTGATAAGTCAAACTATTCAAAGGACGAAAAGATAACTGCTACGCTTTCTATAAAAAACAACAACTTAGAATCAGTTAAAAATATCTCTATGCAGAATATTTTACCTGATGATTTTCAGCTGTCAGATGATTCGGCTGCAAATAAATCATTAGTCAGTCTCAATGCAGGAGAAACACTTGAACTTAAAACAACTCTTATCTATTCAAAAACAACCGATGAAGAGTCAAGTCAAGATGAATCGAGCAGGGAAGAGTCCAGCAAAGAAGAATCCAGTAAAGAAGAGTCCAGCAAAGAAGAGTCCAGTAAAGAGGAATCCAGTAAAGAGGAATCCAGTAAAGAGGAATCAAGCACGGAAGAATCAAGCAAAGAGGAGTCCAGCAAAGAGGAGTCCAGCAAGGAAGAATCCAGCAAAGAAGAATCCAGCAGAGAGGAATCGAGCAAGGAAGAATCCAGTACGGATGAATCCACCAAAGAGGAGTCCAGCAAGGATATCATAAGTCAGAATGAATCAAGCTATGATCAATCAAATATTGATAATTCAATCCATAACGGTGATAATTCTGATACTTCCAAAACAATTGTAAATCCTTCAGATACAGTAAAAACGGGAGATAACATATCTATCGTTTTATTACTCACAATTGCTGTTATTGTTTCGTTTGTAGTAACTGTTTCACTCTTCAAACGCAAAAAAGGCAAGCAATTCTTATCAATTATCCTATGTTTAGGCATAACATCAACAGCTATATTTATTAGCGGCAAGCCATCAGCTTCGGCCACAAATGATGAGAGATTGGTTATTGAATTGGCAGAAACAATCACGATAGACGGAAATACAGTTTCTATAATCGGAAGGGTATATTATGAAAAAACGGAAAAGCCTGTTCCGATTCCTGAACAAATAAAGACTTACAGTAATGGCGATACCGTTTATAAACCTACTGATGACAACATAAAGTATGACGAAAATGAAAATGTTATTTATTATAACAATTTAATTCTTGCCTATACATATGATGATTTATCAAGCGAAGAAGCCTCAGAATTGGCTGAAAGCATAAATGGAGCTGTTGCCGGAGATATTAGCGGTGCGGTAAATCTTTTGCAAATAGTGGTAAATGAATCAGATGTTGGCACATTGCAGAGATATGCAGATAAGCTTATGGAATCAGATAAGGTCATGTTAGCAACATATGATGTTCCGATGGAAATATCTGAAGATTCAATGAACGATAATAATCCGTGGAGTGAGGATGGTGCTATTATATCAGATAAAGGCAATGAAAGAAACCCAGACGGAAATGATTGGTGGGCTGAGGCTATTGGTGCATATACCGCTTGGAATTATACAAAGTACGCTTCACCAATAAAAGTAGGTGTTATTGATAATGGTTTCATGTTAAATCATGAAGATTTGCAAAACGTTGAGATGTTGTCACCAAATTATACAGAAAATACTTCTGCTCTGCATGGAACACATGTTGCAGGATTGATTGGAGCATCAAATAACGGATTAGGTCTTCGTGGCGTTTCAGATAGTGCAAAAGTTATTTGTGCGGATTATACCCCGAAAGAGGAATCTTTTTACACAGAAGAAAACAGTAATAAGGATTTAATTCACACGGGTGAATATATTGAAATAACGAAACAAATGGTCGAATCAGGTGTTCAAGTAATCAACAATTCGTGGAACACGGGGAAAATTTATACCAAAAATTGGTATATAGATAATAATACGGTTTGGAGTATAAGTTATGAAGATTACTTGCAACAAAAATTGTCAGAAAAAAATATTCAAGCACTAAACTGTATGATGATGATGA
>JBGVAQ010000235.1:0-3058 GCA_045224775.1 Acutalibacteraceae bacterium
TTTTGAATGTGCTTTGCGGCAAAATAATCACGGAAATACTGGTGGGTAAATGCGATTTCTCCATCAGTAGTATCATAACAGAAACCTGTTTCAATTTTCAGTATCTGTAGAACTTCATCCATCGGGAGCATTTCCTGCATTGCTTCATACCTCAGTTCTGCTACAGATAAAGTATCCCCGCCCTCCTCTTCGTTCAGATCCTGTATTTCCCTTTTCTTTTGTTCAAAGAGCTTTTCATCAAATCCAATGCATACTTTGGCAATCATTCCGGATGTAAGATAATCATATACCGGCATTCTCTTTTTCCCGAAACGTCTCATCAAATACAACAAATTACCGTTTGTGACCTGTCCATTCAGGGTCGATCTGCTCACGGCCGACAATTTATTACTGTCCATATAGTTTGCAACAAAAGGAAGAGAAAACCATGTAATAAATCGTCTCCTGTTTGCGTGTATGAGATCATCTTTTTTTCCGGTATCAGAGTACCTCTCTGCTACTTGAGATTCACTTTGCATTACATAACGATCGATAAGTTCGCCTCTTGTATGTATTTTTAAATCCGAATAGTCGTTTAATTTGCAGTACATATTCAGGAACATCGGAATTTTTAATATTGACCAGATGCTGTCCTTTTTGAGTTCTTCAACTCTGTCTGCAGATAATGTAGTTTCAGAGATGAGTGTTTGCTCAACTTCTTCATCAGGCACACCAATATAATTGAACATTCTCAGTTTTGTGTCGAACAGACTGTTTTTTTGGGGAGTGCTGTTATAGTCATTTCTTTCAGTTTCCTCAACCGAACGGCTCGTTATTATAACAGAAACATTACCCCAACTTTCAAGGATTATATTCATTTCTTTTTTGAACATTTCTCTATCAAACTGATCTATTATTTCATTATATCCGTCCGCAATCAGCACAAACTCCTTTTCGTTCGTTTTTTTTGTAAACAGATTGGTAATTGTATTCATAAATTTCAGAGCGTAAGGCTGATTCAAAAAGTTTTCAGGATCTGAGCAATCAGGAAAATCACCGTACTTACACAGGATATTTGCCCCAACATAAGCCAGCATACTTACTGGTGTTTCAGCAGGTCTTTGTTTATTTTCTTTAACAATTACAAATCGGCTGAGGTCTATATAAATACATGTCTTGGATTGTTGGGTTATCATCTCCGTCCAATAATCATAAACCGTGGTGCTTTTTCCCATTCCGCCGTCACCCTGTAAAAATACATAGTCGTTTTGTCTGAGGACATCTGATGGCTTTAAATGTTCTTCTCCTGTACCTTTTACGCAAATCTGACAGTTATGACGTTTTGAAAAAGTTGACAGATTGTAAAATTTATTATTTTCTTCTCCTAATTTATCATGATGACGCCTTGATGCCATTCTCAGCCTTTCAGCCGATACTCCTCCTTCCCGAAAATCAATTCCCGCATCTGTAGCATTGTCCCTGAACTGCTGGTCATCTATCGGAGACAGGGCATATAGATTTCTCATATCCGCGATAAACTTTTCCATAGTGTATCTCTTTTGAGGATCTTTCCATAGCAAAGTGTTTGAAAAAATATTTTTCAGTATTTCTCTGAGGGGAGCGCTTAAATGATACGGATCATCAGGAGGCAGTTCCCATTTTTTGTCTTTTGTGATTATTTCTGCATTCGGAGCTTTACCGAACAATCGTTTATATAAGATTGCCGCCAGCAAATATATATCTGTTTTGTCAGCATATGATGAAAGTTTTTGGATAAGTATCTTTGCTGTACTATATTTCTCATTTTGAAAATGATTATTTATTCTGTGCAATTCATAAGGACACATATATTTTTCGGATGACAGTGAAAATGAAAAATGTCCGTTTTCAAATGAATAATTTTTTAATTCTTCTTTTCTTACAAAGCTTCCGAAATCGAATAGAACTACTGTACGATGATCTGAACCTCCCGTAATAAGCATGTTGCTTTCTTTGATATCGAGAAAAAAATAACCTCTTTGATGAAACGCATTAACAAGGTTTGCTGTTTGTAAAATTATACTGATTATATCTCTTACAGAGACATTGCCATGAAGTTTTTCATTACCAAACTTTTCAAAATCTATTCCTTCATCAACGTCATAAATAGAATAAAGAATGCCATTTTCATTTTCATATAGTCCGATAGGTGTTGAAATTCCCAAAGACATCATCATTCTTTCATCGAGATATAGATCTTCATCTTCGATAATAGAATTATTTCCTTGATTCATATCAAGCTGTATCCTATATGCTTCTATATACTTTTTTCGGATAATATCATAACTGTTTTTTTCAGTAACCCCAATATCATCGCTTGAGGAACTAAATTCAAGAATTTGTCCGTGTGGATTTCGTACCAAGCCACAGTTTTCCGGATACAACTCCTTTAATATACAGGTATGTTTCATCCCTCCTGAATAATAAATTGCTTTATAAACACAGGAACTTGTACCTTTTCCAATGTACTCGTAAACTTCAAATTCTCTGTACACATCAATATCATCACGCAATTCTTTTAATTTAAGCGTAACAGGATTTAACCCAATAGATATCACATTTCTATTATCCATAACAATCAATTCTCCAATCTACTTTTATATAACTTGCATCATCATTATGACAAGCCTCAGCTGCTCTTGACAAAGCTTGATCTAATTTCAAAGTATTTTGCTTATTATTTAAAACAAAACCATCACTAAACAGATCAGGCATAAGTCCATCAGAAACGAGTATGAACCCTTCAAACATATTTAAATTTCCCCTGTATGTACGCAGGTGGCTTTCTGCATCTATTGATGTTGTCAGAAAAGTTTCATTGCTGTTTCTTCCGTTTTCCGGAAAAGATATCACTGAAGCATTATCTTTTGATACTCCAAGAACGACCCCATCTCCCAGATGACCTATAATAAATTTTTTACCGTCTGAAACCGCAAACAAAACAGTTGAACTAAAATCAGATATAAAATAGTTTCCGGATCGTTCCTTTTCTGATAAAAGAGTCTTTTTGACGCATTTCATAATCTCTTTCTTAAGATCG
>JBGVAQ010000236.1:0-5788 GCA_045224775.1 Acutalibacteraceae bacterium
TTTCGATATTGTTTTTTAGTCAGTTTCATACTTCCATTATACAGCTTTCATGCGGATTTGTAAATATTTATGTTAACACGCTCTAATAAGCTGCTCTCGTTCTTCCTTTGAGGGCGTATCAATATGTATCGTTTTGACATTAGGATTATCAAGATAAAACCATGCTGAAATATCATTGACCTTATTTACTACCATTACAACAAGATTTTTCACTGTTCCCGTAGGAGTTCTTACATCCTTTCCGTCCATTGAAGCTAAAAGCAGATTTGTAAAGCTGTCAACCTCCGATTGGTCTATATTATCCGGCGAAGTAATATATCGTGACGCAATATTCATAATGATTGCAACAGGCTCTTTATTCTGACTCACAGCAGTTCTGATAAGAGCTGTTGCTGAATTGTTTTTCCCTTTGAACTCACTCGGAATAGCATTTCCGTCCATTCTTGCTTTTGTAATTTCAGCAAATCTTTCTGTATGTTTTCTGTCACAAGAGTTATAGAATCCCTGCATACTGTCATAAAATACTACCGTCTTATAACCCAAATCAGAAAAGCTGTAATGCAGATATTCCGGAAGTCTCAGTATACTGCCCTTCGGTGTGCTGCCCTCAACAGGATACTGATACACATCCATCACATTTCCCTCGATAAGTATAAGCGGCTTAATCTTACAGAAAATTCCAAGTTCTCTGTGCCATTTTGAAATATAGTCCATACTGCACCTCTATCATTCTAACCCTTAAATTCGATAGTTGTTTCTAAACTATCCAGCTTATTGCATATATCATCTAAACTGTTTATTCCAGAACCTCTAATATCATCAAGTTTATTACAAATATCATCTATACTATTTGCCCCTAATCCACCAATACTATCAAGTTTATCGTACACATCATCAATACTTCTTAAACCAATACCTCTGATATCATCGAGTTTGCTATTTATATCTTGTAACTCTGACAATATATCCTGCAATAAACTTACAATCATTGTATCCATATTATTTCTCCTCACATTGAAAATTTAAAATTCTTTCTATGTATACCGACGGAAACTATCCCGTCCACTGTTGTAAAATTCTGTATCTGATTATGCGTTTCAGATAAATACTTTTGATACACAGTACTGTATTCTGAATCAAGGATATGTATCTTCTGATTGGAAGATCCCCTAAGCAATGAATTATCGTTTAATTCCTCAATATAGGCTCCGTCTATCAACACCGCAGCATGATTCAGAATATACTCTGTTGCTGTATCATTCCTGTTTCTGAGTTCTTCAAGCTTATATCCGGAATAGATCAGAATGTCATCTGAAATAGCGCTGATCTCTTTTACAAGCTCAGATAAATCCTGTGCCTGATCGAATGGCTCTCCTCCCGAAATGGTAAATCCGTCTACAGGATTGGCATCGGATATCTTATGTATCAACCGCAGTAAATTATCTGTTGAAATTTCAAACTCAGGCTTTTGCTGCCACAATTCCGGATTGCTGCATCCTTTACAGCCACGATTACACCCACACAGCCAAAGTCCCACACGCTCACCCGGTCCCAATACTCTCACGGGATATAGTATTCTTGCAATATTCATATCTTCACCCGAAAAATGAAATACGCTGCCTGTTCCTGTCTACTTCCGGCAACGATTTTTCCTCCAAGCCCTATTTCGTCTCCTTCATGCAACCGCACAGGTGTATCAGACGGAATCTCTTCGTTGTTGATAAAGGTCTTATTGGTTTTGCTCAGATTTTTGATAAACACCTTACCAACAATAACCGTTAATTCTGCGTGCTGTCTGCTGACAAAAGGCTTGTTTTTCAGATAATCTTTCAGCTCCGATTCACGCCCCAGCACTATCAAAGGCTTATCAATCACCACAGAAAAATCATCATTCAATGTATGCAACTCATAAGAAAAGCATTCTTCACAGGCTTTCACTTTGGCAGATGGAATAATATCGGAAATATCCTCTCCACACACTTTACATTTTCTTGCCTGCGGAGGATTCTCTGCACCGCATTCACATATTTTTACAAGCTCGGCTTTCTCTGTTTTGGCAGAAGATTCAGCAGAAATTTCTTCTTACGGTTTTGTGTCATCATCAACGATTTTTATAGCAGTAAGATCCGATTCACAGTATCTGCACTCAATTAGACCGGGAGAATTCTTTTTGCCACACTCAGGACATATTTTATACTTGGTCAACTCTGTTGTCATTCAAACCTCATCTCTTTTCTCTTAGTCTGTTTTCTTTGCTTTTCATTCGTTGTCATTTCAGAAACCTGAACTGAGCTGTCAATATCATAATCATTTACGTTTATAATTGCCGCATAATCTGCTGTCGGCGGTGATAATGCTATACGGTTTCCTACCACTATTCCCTTTGCAAGCATACGCTTTTCAAATTCTGAAAACTCACTGCAAAAGCTCTCCATATCCTTGATCAGCATCTTGCTTTCTTCCTCAGAGGGAATCCTGTCCTCTCTCGCAAGACCTCCCAGCTCCATTGATATTTGTCCATCAGATGAAAAGGTCACATTTACGGCTGTTCCTTCATTAAAGGTATATAATTCATTTCTGAAATGCTTTCCGCTTTTCTTGCGTACTTCTCTTGAACCAATCAGCTCATACCCATATCTGACAGTACTTCATCAACGCTATCATGTATATATTCCTGTTCACGCTGTCTTATCAGCTTCTGTTCTATTCTTTTTATCTCGGCATCAATAAACTCTATATGTGAATCGGAGCAGTTAAGTTCTTTTGGATGCTCCTGTGCAAGAATACACAAAGCCTTATAACCTGCATATTTTTCTGCAAATACTTTCTTTTTTTCTTCATGATCTCTCTTATCGTTCTCTGCTTTTTTCATCAGTGGTTTGACAGTCAGAGAATCAAAGGTTTTAAGATGCTCCGCAGAAGAGATCCTCTTGAGCATGATAACAGCGTTTTTAGCATCATTGATGATACCGGGTGATAACTCATCATCTTTGATGATAGTTAAAAGCTTATCATAAACTGCACTTTTTCTTTTGTGAAATTCCTCACCAGAATTATCGTCAGGTGTTTCAAAAGAATACACTCCGTTCAGGTCATCTATGATACTGTCCTGTATCTTTCGGATCACTCCCTCATCACTTCGTTTCAGATAACTTAATTCTTCCGATACCGTTTCCGTACTTTCAAGGTCTTTGATGATACTGCTCTGTATCGCAGAAGTGTTGCGTTTGTCCTGATATATCATAATGTCAAATTCCGCCTTCAAGCCTTCAGCACGAGCCTTAAGCTTTTGCAAACGTTTCAATTCCAGCAGCTTTTGAGAATACATCTCTTCAGAAATAGTATACTTCACAGATATCCTCGGTATATTATCGAACAGCTCAGAACGGATGCTTTTTATTTCATCATTGATCTTTTTCTGAATGACTTGTATTCTGTCCGCTTAATCTGCACCTTCAGATGTTCTTTTCACAAGCAGCTGCACATTACGTAACTGGGTTTCAAAGACCTCAGAATATGAATCAAGTTCTTTGATAATTTCCTTGATTCTTTCAGCACATGCCACAAATTGATTTTCACACCTTATCTGACCCATTACAATTTCTCTTGCCCGCCCGGTCAATGCATAAACTGAGATTTTCGGTCAACTCATCTTCATTCTCTCCCTTTATTCATTCATAGATAATTTCCATTTTTCAACTTCCTCACTCTTTCCGAGAGACAAAAGCCATGTTTCAAGCTGGATATCAAGATTACCATCGTAATCGACTAATCTATGACATATTTCTTCAAATTTTCCGAATGACTCTTCCGAAACCTTTCTGAGATGTGCTGCAAGCTCTCCGACAGTACGGAATTGATTTCCGTCCAGAAGAAACAGCTTTTGACCTGATAAAGAATATGCCATCAGATAATATGTACGCATAAAATCTGTTCCATTGTTCCTTTCGAGCTCGTAGGAATCTTCTATTGCTGCAACAACCTTATTTAACTTCTCATTTTTCGGATAAATCATCTGTACATACTGAGATAATACCTTTTCGGACAGAATATCCGAATAATATGAAAAATCCGAAGTGTCATTATCCCACAGCTTTTCCAATATTTCTCTGCCGAAAGCCGCTAAGTTTTCATAAGACTTCCCCATCCACACAAAGCTTTTTAATCTCGGATTGATCTGATAAAGCAGCTTCCAGAAAATAATATCATCTTTTCCATTTTCTCTTGCAGCTGTTTCTTCTGCTGCCAGACACTTTCTCGCTGTTTCCATATTCCATTTCCGAAAATAGCTTGTAATTTTCCCTCTGAAAAGCTGCTTTTTACCATCTTCCCAATGCTCAGCCAATGCACTGACAAGCAGATCCGGATTTGTATAAACCTCTCCCATAAAGTCAAACCCCGGCACCGAGCCATGCTCCGTATTACCGATACCCTCACCGGGAATAACAAGACTCTCTCCCTCTATCCAGCTTTTCACTTCTTCATAAGTCCATCTGCGGTTGGGGTTATTTTTATTATTTCGATTACTGATATCATAATAAGTCAAAGCAGAAATGAAATCTTTTAACCTGTCAGACATATTTTCAGGGCAAGGAATATGCTGTACTGAAATGGTCTGTTCTATTTCCTCCGGCTGCATATTGGCATAGGGAGTATATCCGCAAAACAATTCATACAAGGTGATACCGAATGAATAATAATCTGATTCCTTTAGAAATACATTTTTGAATGTTTCGGGAGCAGAATATTCCGGTGTCATTCCTGTCTTGGTGACAAGCACAGTACTTCCATCCGAAACAAAAGAGCTGATTCCGAAATCAATGATGGATACGCTTTTTCCATCGCTGTTCAGCATGATATTTGAGGGTTTAAGATCTTTGTGGATAATTCCCGCATCATGTATCGCTTTCAGTCCCTCATTGATCGCCGGAATGATCATAGCAGTAAGTTCGTCCTCGGTAAATGTATGTCCCTGCAGGCTTCCTTTTTCATAATAAGGTATGATTTCAACGGGATAGCCATGATAGTTTCCGGTAGTGTAAAGCTTTGCAACGTAAGGAGAATCCACTTTCATCAAGGCGTTGACCACATCCTGTTTCACTGCAAACCTGCGTCTGTAGATTTTTGCAACATACAAATTTGAACCGTCAGAACACAAATACAGATCAGCTTCACCAGACGATACTTCCATCTGACTCTTTATGGTATACTTCTCACAAACAACCGTTCCCTCCGAAATATACTCTTCTGATGCTTTCAGATTATTCTGACGGTTGTACTCGTCTACAATATCTCTGTTTACCACAGTTGCATTTGCATACCGTATAGAAGAATTGATTATGGTATGCCCATTCTCCTCAGCAATCTCACTATTTATTACAGTGGCATTTGTATATTGTAAATCAGGATTAATAACAGTATGATTGTCCATTTCACACCTCATTAAATCATTTCATTAGTATTTCTATGCCTTCAGAAATCCGCTGCTGAACGCATCAGGATATTTAAATGTTTTCTCCATATCCCCGAATTTTATTATGATTCGATCGCCATCAACTCTCGATACAACACCATTACCAAAAGATTTATGAGTAACACTGTCTCCTGCTTTTACAATGGTTTCCTGTTGTTTTTTCTGAGACGCAGGTTGATTAACGTATCTGGTTATAGTACCGTTCTCAAAAGCAAGCGGATACGAAAAAGTCTTTTCTGCCATCACAAATCTGATGGTTATCATCGACTTATTGTTAGAAAAACTGATAACAATTCCGTTTCCGTAACGATTATG
>JBGVAQ010000237.1:0-3215 GCA_045224775.1 Acutalibacteraceae bacterium
TGCTTCGTTTCAACGGTTCTCTTCTCAAACAACAGCGAAGTGATTCATGACAGAGTTCCGCTTGACAAGATCAACGAAATGACAGACGACGATTATTGCCCCGGAGGATGCACGGCATTGATAGATGCAATCGGTGGAGCTATCAAACACATCTCCTCTGTTCACCGTTACATTCGTCCCGAAGATGTTCCGGAGCATACGATGTTTGTCATTACAACCGATGGACTTGAAAACGCAAGTCATAAATTCTCCTCAAAAGGAGTTAAGAAAATGGTCAAAGAAAAGGAAAAGAACGGATGGGAGTTCCTGTTCATCGGAGCTAACATAGATTCTGTCGAAACGGCTGGAAACTTCGGTATCCGCAGTGATAGAGCGGTAAACTACCATGCTGACAAAAAAGGAACTTCTGTTCTATATGAAGCTGTCTGTGCTCAGGTATCAAACCTCAGAAAAAACAAGAAGGTATCTTCAGATTGGAGTAGAGCAATTGAGGAGGATTATGAGAGCAGAAAGTAAGAATCCGATACCAACAAAATGCCCAAATTAAGAAAAATAATTGCTGTAATTATACCGGAAATGGTGTATAATATAAATAACAAATTATTTTCTAAAGGAGGCATATTATGGCTAACAGAATCATTCTTAACACCACATCTTTTCACGGGAAAGGTGCAATCAATGAGATCCCTGCTATAGCAAAATCAAAAGGGTTTGCTCATGTGTTTGTCTGTTCGGATCCCGATCTCGTGAAATTCGGTGTGACAGCAAAGGTTACTGATCTCCTGGATAATGAGGGCATTGCCTTTACGATCTATTCAGGTATCAAGCCTAATCCGACCATTGAAAATGTTAAAGACGGTGTTGAAGCTTTCAAGGCTTGTGGTGCAGATTCAATCATCACTATCGGTGGTGGTTCCTCTATGGATACCGCAAAAGCAATCGGTATTATCATCACCAACCCTGAATTTGCCGATGTCCGTTCTTTGGAAGGTGTAGCACCTACAAAGAACCACGCAGTACCCACTATCGCAGTTCCTACAACAGCAGGTACAGCCGCTGAGGTTACGATCAACTACGTTATCACAGATGTAGAAAAAGAACGTAAGTTTGTTTGCGTTGACGAACACGATATACCTGAGTACGCAATTGTAGATCCTGATATGATGGCTTCTATGCCTAAAGGTCTTACAGCAGCTACCGGTATGGATGCTTTAACTCACGCAATAGAAGGTTATACCACAAAGGCTGCTTGGGAAATGACTGATATGTTCCATCTCGAAGCAATCAAACTAATCGCAAATCATCTTCGCGGAGCAGTTGAGAACAATCCTGAGGACAGAGAAGGAATGGCTCTTGCTCAGTATGTTGCCGGAATGGGCTTTTCTAATGTAGGTCTCGGAATTGCTCACTCTATTGCTCATACTCTCGGGGCTCATTATGATACTCCTCACGGTGTCGCTTGTGCAATGATGCTCCCTATCGTCATGGAGTACAATCAGGAATTCACAGGAGAAAAATACCGTGAAATAGCAAGAGCTATGGGTGTTGACGGTGTTGATAGTATGTCTCAATCCAAATACAGAAAGGCAGCTATTGACGCAGTAAAAAAGCTGTCTGCCGATGTTGGTATCCCGGCAATAAACGATAAGATCAAAGAAGAAGATCTCGACCAACTTGCAGCAGATGCATTTGCAGATGCTTGCCGTCCAGGAAATCCCAGAGATACAAGTGTTGATGAACTGAAAGAACTTTACAGAAAAATTATGCCATAATAATATAGGGTGCATAGTTGAGGTTAACCCCCAATTATGCACCCTATTATTATAAACAGCACCTCCGTCCTCACTGCTCTATCACCTCAGTCAGGGTGATACCACCATCTTTTCGGGTTCAGCTGCCGATTATCTTATGAAAGGACCAGTCTCTCGACTGACGGCTCAGCAGCAACCGCAATTATGAATAACATTTGAAAAAGATAAGTCGAGGTTCACGCACCCAAACTTACCATATATATTTGAACAGCACCTCCGTCCTCACTGCTCTGTCATCTCTGTCAGGATGACACCCCTATCTTTTCGGGTTCAGCTGCCGATTAGCTTATGAAAGGACCAGTCTTTCGACTGACGGCTCAACAGCAACCGTATTATGCATACTATAACTCGGCTGTTTCCTTTCCGGACATTTAACCAACGACACACTGAATCAGATAACAGTCGGCACCGTATTTTACACGTTCATTGAGAGATCATCAAGAAACCGCTGTACAAGATTATCGGCTTCCTCACATTCCTTGATAGCATTATCTACATGCTGTTTCTTTTTCAGATATTCTTCTCTTGCCTTATGCAAAACGGCATCTGCATTTTCAAGTTCTTTTATTCTCTTCTTCTTTTTCAAGACTGCAATCTTTGCATCACATCGGGCCTGAGCCAGCGTAACTCCAATCGCAGCGTTATATTCGTCTGCAGGGCTGCATTTTGCGATACCTCTTACGCATCGGCCTTCATAGTATGAAACTACGATTACCTTTCCTTTGCCATCTTCGTAGATGTTGTACTTTCTCTCTGACATTGTTATGACCTCCGTTCTTTGTTGTACGTTTCTATTTCAATCCACTTTAAAGCTTCGTGGTTATGCAAGCATTACCTACTTTGCCCTGAGGCTACCGGTTTCTTGCATCGACTTTGGCATGTTTTTTATGCCGGGTGGTGTTGAACCTACAACCCTATTATTATTCTTCCTGAATACGATTTACCAACCGAATCAGTGAAACAATAGCAAACCCTACATTAATAGACTCTACTATTAGCAAAAACATTTTCTTTGCAGTTGACATAATAATCATCCTTTCATACCGGAGTTTTTCCTGCATTTCAATCCACTCACTTAAAAGTTTCGTGGTTATGCAAGCATTACCTACTTTGTCCGAAGACTACCGGTTTCTTGCATCAACTTTGGCATGTTTTTATGCCGGGTGGTGTTGAACCTACGACCCATTATAATGATACCACCGGGGATTGAACCCGGAATCTTCACCTTGAAAGGGTGATGTGTTTAACCTATTCCACTATGGTACCGAATAACGGCATTAACGTTACAAAAAAATATTTTTTCTTAGTATGCATTCTAAATTTTTATAGAATGATTGGCTAACTCAATTGGGGCTCGTAAGATTAATGCCGCAGAGTTTTTTGCCGATATACTCGTCAGTATAA
>JBGVAQ010000238.1:0-3236 GCA_045224775.1 Acutalibacteraceae bacterium
GCTACTATACTTACACCGTCACCTATATATATCTGTGAAGAACTGAGATATGAAACATTCGTTCCACGGTCTGTTTCGGATAACAGAGAAAAAATAAGATCATCAATACTTATTGCATTTGCTGTTATACCTGTTGAAGCAAAAACCATAAGTGCCGCTGTCAGAACTATTCCGAATCTGAATACTTTTCTGCCTTTTTTCATTTGCTTATCCTCCAATTCCTTTTTTACTCTATTTTTATCACACAAAAATACATCTGTCAATATTCAACGGAATAAATTGACAGATGTAAAAATTTAATTTCCCTTATTCGACTTTTTTTGTCATTTCATACAAATAACTTTCTTAATTATCTGATAAATTCAAAAATAAGCTCATTTATCTTTTCAAGTGCACTGTCTATCTTTGAGATATCGCCTACACCTGCCATAGCTCTTTCGGGCTTTCCGCCGCCTCTGCCGTCAACAAGCTCTGCGACCTTCTTGATTATCTTTCCAGAATGCATACCAAGTGCCTGTGCTTCCTTACCGCATGCAACTGCAAGACTTGCCCTATCTGAATCAACACCAAACAGTACAGCAACAGTCTTTGGTGCAACATCAAGCACACGGTCACACATTGCCTTGAGCATATCACTGTTTACAGCGTCAAATCTGCCCTTGATTATTCTTATTCCGTTTACAAGCTCTGACTCTGCAAAAAGCTTGTCTATGTTCATAGCCGAAAGCTTTGTTGAAAGTCTGTCTATCTCTTTGTCTTTCTCTTTAAGCTCATTTACTGCATGTTCACATGCTGCTGCAAGTACGCTTGCATTCGTAGCTTTGAGTGCTTTCATCGAGCCTGTTATTATTTCAGACTGTTCATCAAGCATTTTAAGTACGCCTGTACCTGTAACGGCTTCTATTCTTCTTACGCCCGATGCTACCGAGCCTTCACTCTGAAGTTTGAAAAGTCCTATCTTTGAGGTATTCTCTATATGTGTACCGCCGCAGAACTCTCTTGAAAAGTCGCCTATCATTACAACTCTTACTATATCGCCGTATTTTTCGCCGAACAATGCCATAGCACCAAGCTTCTTTGCTTCCTCTATCGGCATTTCCCTTGTTTCAACATCTACAGCCTTGAATATTTCCTCATTTACAAGAGATTCTATCTTTTTAAGCTCCTCCTGACTTACAGCCGAGAAGTGTGTGAAGTCAAAACGAAGTCTGTCGGCAGTAACAAGCTGTCCTGCCTGCTCTACATGTGTACCGAGTACCTTTCTGAGTGCAGCCTGAAGAAGATGTGCAGCCGTATGATTACGCATTACAGCATATCTCTGCTCACTGTCTACCTCTGCTCTTGCCTTATCTCCTGTTTCGATAGTACCCTCTGTTATACGACAATGATGCATATATATACCATTATTGTCTTTTACGGTATCAAGTACTTCTATCTTTGCACTGTCAGTAGTGATAACACCCTTATCACCTACCTGACCGCCGCTTTCTGCATAGAATGATGTCCTGTCAAGAACAACTATACATTCATCGCCTGTACCGCCGAATTCTGCTCTCTCACCGTCAAGAACAATAGCCTTTATCTCTGCATCTGTTACAAGCTCTGTATAACCTGTGAATTCTGTCTTTTCTATATCGCTGAAATCTACTGCATCACTCAGCCATGCATCTGCTCCTGCATTCTTTCGTGCATTCTTTGCTCTTATTTTCTGCTCCTGTAAAAGAGTATTATAGCCGTCAATATCGACTGTGAAGCCTTTTTCCTCTGCTACCTCTCTTATAAGGTCTATCGGGAAACCGAATGTATCATTCAGCTTGAATGCATCCTCGCCTGATATTCTGTTTACTTCGGCATTCTTGATTATATCATCAAGCAGTGCAAATCCCTGATCGAGAGTTCTTCCGAAGCTTTCTTCCTCATTCTTTATTACCTTTGTTATAAGCTCTTTCTTATCCGAAAGTTCGGGATATGAAAGATTTTCCTGTATTACAGTATCAACAACTTTATAAAGGAATGGTTCTTTTATACCCAAAAGTCTGCCGTGACGTGCAGCTCTGCGGAGTAATCTTCTGAGTACATAGCCTCTGCCCTCATTTGAAGGCATTACGCCGTCACCTATCATAAATGTTGTACTTCTGATATGGTCGGTTATTACCCGGAGTGATATATCCGTTTTGTCGCTCTCGCCGTATTTTACGCCGACAAGCTCGGATATCTTTTTCATTATATTCTGTACCGTATCAACAAGGAAAAGATTATCTACACCCTGCATAACACATGCAAGTCTTTCAAGTCCCATGCCTGTATCAATATTCGGATGATCCATTGGTGTATAGTTGCCCTTGCCGTCATTTACGAACTGTGAGAATACATTGTTCCATACCTCAACATATCTGTCACAGTCACAGCCTACACCGCATGTTGGCTTTCCGCAGCCGTACTGCTCGCCTCTGTCGAAGTATATTTCCGTACAAGGTCCGCACGGACCTTCGCCATGCTCCCAGAAATTATCCTCTTTACCGAGCCTTACTATATGGTCGGGTGATACTCCGACTTCCTTTGTCCATATATCAAAAGTTTCGTCATCATCCTGATAAACCGATATCCATATCTTATCTTCGGGCATTTCAAGCACTTTGGTAAAGAATTCCCATGACCATGCAGTAGCTTCATGCTTGAAGTAATCTCCGAATGAGAAGTTTCCGAGCATTTCAAAAAATGTACCGTGACGAGCTGTTATGCCTACTCTTTCGATATCGGGTGTGCGTATGCACTTCTGGCATGTTGTAACACGCTTTCTCGGCGGCGTTACCTCGCCCGTAAAGAATTTTTTCATCGGTGCCATACCCGAATTGATGAGCAGAAGGCTGTTATCGTTTCTCGGTATCAGCGGAAAGCTCGGAAGTCTGAGATGTCCTTTTGACTCAAAGAATGACAAGTACATCTCTCTTAAATCGTTAAGTCCTGTCCATTTCATTTTTATCACCTTCACTTGATTTTTGTTAAGTCATCCGCCGAAATAAAAAGAACCTTTCGTCTGTATGGGACGAAAGGTTCCGTGTTACCACCCAAATTGTACACGCATATGCGCATACCACTCAACAGCTTTAACGCAGCCGGTACGTTACGGTTTTCCGTAAAGCTCCGAGTCAGCCCAAGCAGCATACCGTAAGGAACTCACACCTGTTATCCTCTCTCTTTGACGGCTGTTCTGCTCTTTTTCTCATCTCAGCGGA
>JBGVAQ010000239.1:0-3881 GCA_045224775.1 Acutalibacteraceae bacterium
TTGTTTATGGCAAGTGAGATGCTAAAGGCAGTTCTGGAAGCTGAAAAGAAATGCTCTCAGAAAGAAGCGGATGCCAGAAAACAGGCTGAGCTTGATAAGCAAAACGCCAGAACACAGGCAAAAACGCTTATTGCCGACACTCAGAGGGAGTCTGAAAAAATGCTCAAAAAGCGGGAACAGGAAATGTCACAGATGACCGAAATGGAGCTCGAAAGAGCAAGAGCAGATGTTCAGATAGAGTGCGGCAGGCTTTCCAAAAATGCCAGAAAGAACATAGGCAGTGTTACAAAGCATGTTGTCGAGATGCTTACATCCGTCTGATAACATGCGGCTGAAACTATCAAAAGTGTGGTGATAAAAATTTGGCAAAGTTAAAAATGAAATCCGTCAGGATAATTGCTCTTAAAAAGGACAGAAAACGTATACTTGAGCATCTCCAGAACAGTGCTCTTGTACAGGTAAAGCATACCGAAACTCAGGAGGAGGGCTTCAAACGTCTGAATACCTCCGCACAGCTCAAGCAGTTTGAACGTAATGCAGAGCTTACGGAACAGGCTCTTAAAATACTTAATGGTATCTCTCCCGAGAAAAAAGGTCTGCTTGCAAGCTTTAAGGGCAAAAAGGAGATAGACCCTGATGAAATAGGCAGGCTGGCGACTGAATCGGCAAAGATAATAGGTATCTGTCAGAAGATAATAAGACTCGAAAAACAGAGAGCCGATTATGCAGCCGAACAGATAAGGATAAAAACCTCTCTCGCTCAGCTGGAGCCGTGGAAAAAACTCGATATTCCCCTTAATACAAAGGATACAGCCAATACTGCGATATTTATAGGTACACTTCCGAAACTGTATGACGATATCACGCTTTCAGAAAGTCTTGCAGCGGAATGTCCTAAACTTGTATTTGAGTTTGAGATACTCTATTCATCATCGGCTATGACGTGTATAGTACTGTTTGCACCGAAAAAACAAAGGGAGGATGCTGAAAAGGCACTCCGTACACTCGGCTATTCACAGCCGCTCAACCCGACAAGCCGTACACCGTCAGTCAAGATGCAGAGACAGCTTGCAAAAAGCAGTGACATCGAGCTGAAAGATGAACAGGCTAAGAATGACATAATTTCATACCTTGATTATCGTGAGGCAATACTCGATACTCAGGATTATTTCAATCTCAGGGCGGAAAAATACCGTGTCCTTGCAGAGCTTGACCAGACAGAGCATGTGTTTGTTCTGAACGGTTACATACCCGAAGAGGACTGCGAAAAGCTGCAGGAGCTGTGCGACAGAATCGCAAGCTGTGTTGTCGAATTTGAGGATGTGAGTGATGAAGAAGCACCCATAAAGCTCAAAAACAACAGTTTTGCAGAGCCTGCCGAAAGTATTGTAACGATGTATTCTTCTCCGTCGCATGATGATATCGATCCGACACCTATACTTGCTTTCTTCTTCTATTTCTTCTTTGGCATGATGTTCTCCGATGCGGGCTATGGCCTGCTGATGGTAATAGCGACTACTGTTATATTAAAGTGTTTCAAACCCGACAAAAAAATGCGGAACAATGTAAGACTTTTCCGTAACTGCGGTTACTTCACGATATTATGGGGACTTGTATTCGGAAGTATATTCGGTGATGCACCTGCTGTTATTTATCAAATGGTAACAGGAAATGCAATAACGATGAAAGAGCTTCTCCCATGGCCTATACTCGATACGCAGAAAGACGCTCTTGTTATAATGATAATGTCCATAGCGCTCGGACTTGTACATATTCTTGTAGGTATGGGCTGTAAGTTCTATGTATGCTGGAAGCGCAAGGAGTATGCAAAGGCTCTGTTCGATACAGGACTGTGGATGCTTATGCTGACAGGCTTTGCAGTACTCGGTGCAGGTATGGCTTTCAGTCAGACAGTTCTCTATATAGGCGCAGGCATAGCAATATTCTCTGCTGTCGGACTTATACTCACTCAGGGCAGGGAGAAAAAAGGCATATTCGGAAAGTTCATAGGCGGTCTTGCTTCGCTGTATGACATAACAAGTTATATAAGCGATCTTCTCAGCTATTCAAGACTTCTTGCTCTCGGACTTACAACGGGAGTTATGGCTCAGGTTTTCAATATGCTGTCAACGCTTTTCGGAACAGGCTTTATAGGCATATTCTTTATGATAATAGTATTTATCGTAGGTCATGCCATAACAATAGGTCTTAATGCTCTCGGTTCATATGTACATACAATGAGATTACAGTATGTTGAGATGTTCAGTAAATTCTATGACGGCGGCGGAAAGCCCTTTGAGCCGTTCTCAGTCAAGAGTAAAAATTTCAAAACAAAGGGCAGTAATGATGATTAATGATGAAATTATCTATTAACGGAGGTAAATGATTATGTATGGTATGTTTTTGGCAATTCTTGCAGCTTCAATAGCAACTGTATTTGCAGGCATAGGCTCTGCAAAGGGTGTAGGCGGTGCAGCACAGACATCAATGGGCGTTCTTTCAGAGGACTCATCAATGTTCGGTAAAATGCTCGTTCTTACACTTCTTCCCGGTACACAGGGACTTTACGGATTTATAGTAGGCTTCCTTATTCTTATAAACTGCGGTGTTCTTGGCGGCGACCTTCCGACATTAGGTCAGGGCTTCGCATTCCTTGCTGCATCAATAGCTATCGGTATCGGCGGTATGATATCAGGTTTTGCACAGGGAAAGGCTGCTGTTTCAGGTATCACAATGACAGCTAAAGATGAGAAAAACTTCTCAAAGGCAATGGTTTCTATTACACTCGTTGAAATATATGCACTTCTTGCCTTTATAGTATCACTTCTTGTAGTTATTTCTGTACCCGGTCTTAAGATCTGATCAGGAATTAAAAAAATACAATAAAGGTGGGTAGTCAGAATGAGCAGCGGTGAAAAGATACTGTCCGTTATAAAAGAGGACAGTGAAAAAAATATTGCAGAGATAAAATCAGAATCCGAAAAAAAATGCAGGGAGATACTCGAAAAGGGCAGAGCCAAAGCAAAGGAATTTGAAAACGCTGCAGAAAAGAAAAAGGCAGAGCTTGACGCAAGAATGATGAAATCCTGCCGCAGCCGTGTAGAGCTTGAAAAGAGAAACGCTGTACTTAAAACCAAAAGAGCAGAGATAGACAAGGCTGTTGCTGCTGTTGAAGAATACATGACAGGTCTCGGTGACAAGGAATACTTCGAGCTTATATATAAGCTTGCCGCTACCCTCGGTAAAAAAGAGGGAGTTGTTATGCTCAATTCAAAGGATCTGAAAAGAGTTCCGAATGATTTTGAGAAAAAGCTTGCAGCGGCAGGCATAAAGGCTAAGCTTGACAAAACCCCGTGTGACAGCATAAAGAGCGGATTTATCCTTAAAAACGGAGACATTGAGGATAATATGAGTTTTTCCTCGGTCATTGCTGAAAAGCGTGAGGCTGTGGAGGATCTGATAAACCGTGAGCTGTTCAAGGATTAAGGGGGAGTTTTATGGCATTATCATATGAATTTTCCATAGGCTCCGTCCGTGCAAAAGAAAAGTCACTGCTTTCCGTATCAGACGTTGAACAGCTTCTTGCACTTAAAAGCGAAGATGAGCTTATACGTTATCTTAAAGATAAGGGCTATGGTGAAGGCAATACTGTCGATGAGATAATCGAAAGCAGCAAGAAAAAGACGTGGAGCTACATAAAAAGCGTTGCTCCTGACTTCAATTTATTTCTTCCGTTCTTTATACAGAATGATGTCCACAATCTTAAAACTGTACTTAAAGGTGTAATGTCCGGCAAAAAATATGAGCCGCTGATAATAGAACCGTGTACGGTAAAGCTTGAGGACATGAAATATATAGTTGAAAACAGACGTTTTGACAAG
>JBGVAQ010000240.1:0-8699 GCA_045224775.1 Acutalibacteraceae bacterium
AAAGTCTGACAGTATAGGTTATGAAAAGAGTGTAAGTGCGGATGATGTAGTAAACGGTATATGCAACGGCAGTCTTGAAGAAATAGCAGAGGGCTTGTACAATAAGTTCGAGGAAGTTGCCGGTATCAATGAGATAGATGATATAAAATATCTTATGGAAAGCTGCGGTGCGCTGGGAGCTTGTCTTACAGGCAGCGGTTCGGCTGTTTTCGGTATTTTCGATAACAGGGATGAAGCGGATGAATGTTTCGATCATCTTTCTTCAAGATACGATCAGGTATTTATTGCCGAGCCTGTTTCTGACGGGCAGGTATTCAAATAATTCAGCGGAATAATGAAAACAGACTTTCAAACAATTCCACTATCTTGAATTTTACCTCGTATTTATCGCTTTGTGTTACGATATCATGTTCGGGAGCATTTACGGCATCACTCAGTTTTACACTGCTTGCAGATGGTATGCATAGTGCCGGATATATCATGCACCACCAGTTTTTGCCGTTTCCGCTGCCTATGACAATACGCAGAGCATCATAATTTCCGGCAGGCAGGGTGAAGTTTTCATATACCCTTGTATTGAAGCTCATGTTTGTTATATATGCATCAACATTATAATTATAGCCGTTTTCGTAAACAATCTGCTGTGCGAAGCTTTTGATATTTTCAATATTATCTTCGGCGGTCTTTACGGATTCGGCTTTGTTTTTGCAGTTTCTGAAAAGTGCGGAGGTGTATTCCGTTATGCCGTCACGCACTTTAAGCTTTAACTGCTGGTCGCTTTTACTGTCGGAGTTTGCGAGTATATGCAGCCTGAATACTTCTTTTTCTATGTCGCTGCATGCACCGTAAAAACCCGTCATGGATATTACACAGGAAATGACAAAAGCACATATCACAGACTTTAACAAAAGCTTCATGTATATTCCTCCCGTTTTATTTGTGCTGAGATTATAGACAGATTGTGGAAAAATTATTCATTTATTTTGATATGGGATGTGAAAATATCGGCACTAAAAATTGTATAAACTGTAAATTTTTCGGTAAATATAGTGCAATCCTGATTATAAGGTGTTATAATAATAGTGATAACATTAACAGGGGGTGTCAGTTATGGAGCTTACTTTGGAAAAATGGGGTGCAGGATTTTCGGAGGATATCATAAATGCATTCAAAGATAAAAAGCTTATAGATAAGCTTCCCGAAAGCGTTCCCTACCCGTTTGAAAAAAAACATGCACGTTATTATATTGATCAGAGAATGTTCAACAATGAAGAACAGCAGTATTGCAGGGCTATAGTTGTTGACGGAAAAGCTGTCGGAGGTATAGATGTATTTCTTGGCAGAGGACAGTATTCCAAAAGCGCAGAGTTTACTTTCTGGCTGTCTGAACCGTATCAGAATGTTGATATCGGAAAGATCGCAATACAGAAGGCTTGTGCAGATTTATTTGAAATATATAGTATAGTCAGGATATATGCAAGACCTTATGCCGAGGACAAGACTGCATCAGAGTTTCTTGAGGCGGCAGAATTCAGTTTTGAGGGAAAGCTCAGAAAATCTGTCTGCAAAGATATGAAGCTGTATGATCAGAATGTATATTCTGTAATAAAGTAAAAAATTATGTAAAACAAAGTATTAACGGCACATTTTCCGATTGGAAAATGTGCCGTTTGCAAAGGGGTTATTATATTTAGAGAAGATTTATAAGCTTGTGTCTGTCAGGCAGAACGTCTGTTCTGAAGACGGAGACGGTCGGATATCATTGCAATAAATTCGCTGTTTGTCGGCTTTCCACGGCTGTTATGGATGGTGTAGCCGAAATATGAATTCAGCACATCAACATCACCTCTGTCCCATGCGACTTCTATTGCATGACGTATCGCACGTTCCACTCTTGAAGGTGTTGTTTCGTACTTCTTTGCGACTGACGGATAAAGTTCTTTCGTTACAGCGTTGATTATTTCGGGATGTCTGACCGACATTATTATAGAATCCCTGAGATAGTGATAACCCTTGATATGAGCAGGTACGCCTATCTGATGGAGTATATCGGTTATGGTCACTTCAAGATCATGGTCAATGCTGTATATCTTGCCGAGCTTTGTTTCGCTGCAGCAGGTTATAAGCTCGGATATCCTGTCAAGAAGTTCCTCAGGTCGGTAGGGCTTTATAACGTAATATGCAGCGCCTGCGCTTAGAGCTTCTTTTTCAAGCATTGAGCTGTCAAAGCTCGATATTATGACAAATATAGGCTGGCTGATGTCAGACCTTTTCTTTATTGAGTGCATAACGCCTACGGCATCAGTGCTGCTCATGAACATATCCATTAAAACAACATCGGGACGAAATCTTCGGATGTTTTCGATGACCTTGCCGCCGTCTTTTTCGCAGAATTGAGAGATGAATCCTCTCGCTTCAAACATATCTGACGGGCAGCTTGCAAATTCGGCAGTGTCCTCGGAAATGAGTACCTTAAATGTTTTTTTCATTTTTATTCCCCCATAAGTTTTTTGTGATGTTTGTATATTACCATAAATTACCAAATATGGCAATAGTTATTTTCACATTTTCAAAAAAATGGGAGTTGCCTACAAATTCATGCCGCACTGTCGTCAATAGTTTGGCTAATATTTTCACTCATTTCAAGCATATTTTCCGCAAAAACGGCATACCCACGTGAAGGATCGTTTACAAAAACATGCGTTACAGCACCGGTGAGCATACCGTTTTGTATTATCGGACTTCCACTCATGCCCTGTACTATGCCGCCTGTCTTTCTGAGAAGGCGTTCATCTGTTACTTTGATTACCATATTTTTTATCCTGCTCAGATTGTTGTAGCTTATATCCTCTATCTCTATATCGTAATATTCGGGCTTGTTTCCGTCGATAGTAGATATAAGCTGAGCATTTCCTCTTACTATCTCCTGTTTGAAAGCGACAGGGATAGCTTTTTTGCTTTTATCGACATTTTTAATTTTGCCATATACGCCGTGTTCACTGTTGAGGATAAGAGTGCCCCGGCTTTCATTGTTTCTGAAATGACCGCATACCGAACCCGGAGAACCGCACATTCCTTTCCGTACAGAGCTGATATCTGCGTCAACGATATCTCCGCTGAGCAGCGGCATAAGACAGCCGCTTTCATTATCGCATATACCGTGACCAAGACCTCCAAAACTGCTGTTTTTTGGATCTGTATATGTCATTGTGCCTATACCTGCACAGCTGTCACGGACATAAAGACCGGCTCTGTATTTTTCTGATGAGGTGTCGTATATCGGAGTGAGCAGCGTATCGGTGATTTTTTCGCCCTTCATATATCTTATCTTTACGGGAGAACCGCCGCTGTTTTCGACCTCTTTCAGAAGCTGTTCGGATGAAGTGAGGGTATTGCCGTTTACTGAAAGTATTATATCGCTGCTTTCGATGCCGGCAAGATTTGCCGGAGATTTTCCCGTATTTCCGACTTCCGATGTTTCTGATACTACAAGACCGTTTGTATATAATCTTATTCCGAATAACTCGCCGCCCGGAATGACATATCTTCGCTGTTCTATTGAAACACTGACATTTTTTATCGGAAAGGTATTGAATATCATAAGCCTTGCGCCGACATTTTTCTGTATATCAGCTTGTGCTGCAACAGTCTGCGGTTCGTCATATCTCAGCGAGAACGGAAAACTGCCGTTTATAAAATCGCTTTCGGGAATATTTGTTTTTATTTCGGATGGTGTAATATATCCCGATGCACCGTATACTATAAACAGAAGTGTTACGAATACTGCCATCAATGCGGTAAATACCCTTATGGTTTTTCTCATGCCTTCACCTCCGTTGAAAAGATGCCGCCTGAATGCAATATCAGGCATTATTATTTTTCCTCGTATTACTGCACTTAATCAAGGAAAGTTATTTTTGCATGTAAATAATGTTTTGTTAAATATCGCCAAATATTAATGTTGAATTTTGTAAGTGTGTTGACAAACACAAGCATATACTGGTAAAATATTATGTTGAGAATAAGTTATGATTTGCTTGCTTGACAGTAAAAAATATATAAAAAGAGATGTGATATACAATGATAAGAAGTATGACCGGTTACGGCAGATTTGAAGGTGTGATAAACGGCAGAATGACCGTATTTGAAATAAAAGCCGTAAATCACAGATATTTTGAGCTTCAGTGCCGTGTGCCGAAAAGCTGCGGATTTCTTGAGGAAAAAATAAGAGAGCTTGTTTCAGGCTGTATCAACAGAGGTAAGATAGATGTATATGTTTCGGTTGAGGCTGATGAGAATATCGCCGCAGATGTAAGAGTCAATCATTCTCTTGCGGCAGGATATGTCAAGGCACTCAGAGAGCTTTGCAGTACTTATGAACTGAAAGATGATGTATCTGTTCTCGCACTGTCGAGATATTCAGATATATTTACCGTAAGCAAAGCACCCGAAAATGAGGATGCACTTACCGAAATAGTTATGGAGGCAGGCAGAAAGGCAGTAGCAGATTTTATTGCTATGCGTGAGCGTGAGGGCGAAAAGCTTGCGGCAGACGTTCTCGGACGTGGAAAAACAATACTGAGCCTTGTTTCCGAAATAGAGGAGCGTTCACCTGTCACTGTCGAGGAGTACAGAAAAAAGCTGTATGACAGACTTAAAGAGGTACTCGGTGATACAACGATAGATCCCCAGAGGATACTCACGGAAGCCGCTATCTTTGCGGATAAGACAGCAGTTAACGAGGAAACAGTAAGACTTCGCAGTCATTATGCCCAGCTTGAAACTATGATTTCGGGAAATGAGCCGACAGGAAGAAAGCTTGACTTTATAGTTCAGGAAATGAACAGAGAAGCAAATACTATCGGTTCAAAGGTATGTGATGCAGAGCTTGCGCACAAGGTCGTTGACATAAAGGCAGAGATAGAAAAAATACGTGAGCAGATACAGAATATAGAGTAAGAGGTGAGTATATGCGGCTGATAAATATCGGCTACGGAAATATGATCTCGTCATCGAGGATAATCGCCATTGTCAGTCCCGAAGCCGCACCGGTAAAAAGAATGGTGCAGACGGCTCGTGACAAGGGACTGCTTATAGACGCATCATGCGGAAGAAAGACAAAGGCTGTTATCGTTACGGACAGCGATCATGTTATACTGTCGGCTGTGCAGCCGGAAACGGTTGCTCACCGTGTAAATGAAAAGGAAAGTAATGAGGAGGAAAACACAAATGAAGGGTAACGGACTTCTTATCGTTATTTCAGGTCCGGCAGGTGCAGGAAAGGGCACTGTTGTCAAGGAGCTTGTAAAAAATGACAATATAAAGGTATCTGTTTCGGCAACGACACGTTCACCTAGAACAGGTGAGGAAAACGGTGTGCATTACCATTTTCTTACAAGAGAACAGTTTCAAAGCATGATAAACGAGGACGGCTTTTTAGAGTATGCCGAATACTGCGGCAATTTCTACGGCTCGCCCAAAAAACAGGCTGAGGAATGGATGAATGAGGGTAAGGATGTTATACTCGAAATAGAAGTACAGGGCTGTACCAAGATAAAGGAACAGAATCCCGAATGTGTCAGTATATTCATAATGCCGCCGTCAATGGAGGTACTTGAAAAGCGTCTCAGGGGCAGAGGTACAGAAACAGAGGATGTTATAATAAAACGTCTTGCAAGGGCAAGGGAAGAAATAGCGCTTGCAAAGAATTATGACTACATAGTTGTAAACGGCCCGATAGAAGAATGTGTTGCTGATGTGCTTTCTGTTATAAACGCAGAAAAGCTCAGGGCAAAACGTTTTGACAAGACAGTATAAAAACGTGATACTTGTTATCCGTTTTATATAAATAAGAAAACCAAAAGGATAGAAGGAGATGTCAGTTATGTATGAGAAGTACACAAGACCATCGGTAGATGACATTTTTGCAGGAAAGGTAAGCAAATATGCGCTTGCTATCGCAGTTGCAAAGAGAGCAAGAGAGATAACGGAGGAAGCCCAGACTGACAAGACAAAGAATTACGATAAACCCGTTATAGTTGCTGTTGAGGAATTTAAAAACCACAAATATGTAATATTAGAGCCTGATATAGATGACTGATAAGGTTCTTGCCGCAGGCGTGGCAGTAGAAAATACGGCTTTCCATTTCGATAAGCTGTACGATTACATTATTCCCGATGAATACAGGGAATATGCAAAAGCAGGGTGTCGTGTCAGTGTGGATTTCGGGCGTGGCTCGTATCGTCAGGGAATGATAGTGGAACTTCACGAAAGAGATGATCCGTCAGGTCTGAAAACGATAAAGGAGCTTATTGATAAAGAACCCGTTATGACCGGTACACTCGTAAAGCTTGCCTTTGCAATGAAGGAAAGATGCTTTTGTACGCTTTTCGAGGCGTGTAATGCAATGCTGCCGGCAGGATTGTCTGTAAAGCTGACTTACAGCTATACTCTTGAAAGAGATATTGACGAAAATGCAATTTCGTTTCTTACGGACACGGAAAAGCAGATAGTTACATATCTTGGGACAAGGAAAACAGCCGTAAGGCAGGACAGACTTATAAAAATGCTCGGACTTGCAGATGACAGTATTCTTTTAAAGCTGAATAAAGCCGGAATACTCCACAGAAATGAGGAAGCAGAAAAAAGGCTTAAAGATGTCAGTGTAAAGATGGTGTCACTTGTGAGTGATGAGCCGGACAGGAAATATACTCCGGCACAGAATGAAGTCATAAACGTACTTCGCAGTGTGGGAGATGTTTCAAGAAAAGAGCTTTGCTATTTTACGGGAGCTTCGTCAGCGGTAGTCGATAACCTTGTAAAAAAAGGTATATGCACCTATTATGATGCAGAACCGCCCAAGACGGAAGTGAAACCCGATGCGCTGCCGGAAAAGGATATAATCCTTACCGAACAGCAAAGCAAAGCCTTTGAAAGTATGCTTGAAAAATATAACAGCAAAAAGCCGTGTGTGTCGCTTCTTTACGGTATTACAGGCAGCGGAAAAACCTCTGTTTTTATGAAGCTCATAGACAGGGCAAACGAGGAAAACAAGGGTATAATATGTATGGTGCCCGAAATATCGCTCACACCGCAGCTTTTGGCAAAATTCACCTCACGTTACGGAAATCGTGTAGCCGTTTTCCACAGTGGCTTGTCGCTTTCCAAACGTCTTGAGGAATGGAAAAGAGTAAAAAACGGCGAAGCAAATATAGCTGTCGGCACACGCTCGGCAATATTCGCTCCGCTTGAAAATATCGGTCTTATCGTTATAGACGAGGAACAGGAATACAGCTACAAATCAGCAAAAACTCCGAGATTTCATGCCCGTGAGCTTGCAAAGCTGATATGTGCTTATAATAACTGTATGCTTGTGCTTTCATCGGCAACGCCTTCGCTTGAGAGCTACTATTTTGCACAGCAGGGAAGATATTTTCTCGAAACTCTCGGCAGCCGTTACGGAAATGCACGTCTTCCGAATATAATAAAAGCCGATATGAATACGGAACAGCAGAGGGGAAATACTTCGGGTTACAGCTCGGTACTTTTAGAATCGCTTGAAGAAAATCTTTCAAATGGCAGACAGTCGATAATACTTCTTAACCGGCGTGGACACAATACATTTATTTCGTGCCGTATGTGCAACGAAGTTATATCATGTCCTAACTGTTCGATATCGCTGACATACCACAGTGCAAACAACAGGCTGATGTGTCATTACTGCGGATACTCCGTACCTGTTCCGAATGAATGTCCGGTGTGTCATTCAAACAGACTCAGATATTCCGGTGCAGGTACACAGAGAGCCGAACAGGAACTTAATGAAATATTTCCCGATGCACGGATACTCCGTCTTGATACGGACTCAACAATGCAGAGATACGCTTATGAAAAAAAGCTCAATGCATTCCGTGACGGTGAATATGATATAATGCTGGGTACTCAGATGGTTGCAAAGGGACTTGATTTCCCGAATGTTACGCTTGTCGGAATAATGTCAGCCGATAATATAATGCACAGTGATGATTTCCGCAGCTATGAGAGAACATTTTCACTGCTTACTCAGGTCGCAGGAAGGTCAGGCAGAGGCGAGCTTGAAGGAAAGGCTATAATACAGACATATGAGCCTGAAAATCCTATAATAGAGCTTGCAGCAACGCAGGATTACAAGGCGTTCTTTGAAAGTGAGATATCACTCAGAAAAACCATGCTTTATCCGCCGTTTGCTGATATATGTGTTATCGCATTCGTCGGCAAAGACAGGCAAAAGACAGGTGATGCCGCAGTTTGTTTTGCTGGTATGCTCAGTAAACTTGCAGCCGCAGAATACAGTGACCTTCCAATGAGGGTTTTAGGGCCTTCACCGGCATTAATATCAAAAATAAGCAATAAGTACCGTTACAGGATAATAATAAAGTTCAGAAATATCAGAAAATCAAGGGAGCTTATATCAAGACTTCTTTGTGAATTCGGCAAAGAACGCCGTTTTTCAGATGTTACTGCCTATGCAGACATAGATCCTGAAACTGTGATATAATTAATAATTAGGGGGATAAGAATGGCAATAAGAAATATTGTAAAAGAGGGGGATCCCATACTCACAAAAGTATGCCGTCCCGTAGAAAAGTTTGATGAGAAGCTTGCAACTCTCATTGAAGATATGTATGAAACAATGGATAACGGCGAGGGTGTAGGTCTT
>JBGVAQ010000241.1:0-2549 GCA_045224775.1 Acutalibacteraceae bacterium
ATAAAACAGAAAAAGGAAAGAGCAATTGTTACATATACTATCATAAGAAACTGGAAAATTGAAGAAACCCACATTGAAGAAGAGTACGCTGTTTATGAAGATAACAGAGAATTGGATGAATCAGAACGGATACTGTTTGAGAGCTTTCTCCTGAGTATTATTCCTGTTGATCTGTTTGATTTCTTTTTGTTTGACGGAGAAGAAATCGGAAATATTTTTTCAGGTGATTCTTATAATAAGTTTTTAAAGAAGTCAATGCTTACTATTTGCGGCATTGATGATTTTGAAATACTTCACAGCTTTTGCAATAGTTACACCGGTAGAAAGAATAATGCCGAGGAACAAACGATCAGTGAAGAATATACAGTTGTTGAACAGAAATTATCGGAAACAGACTGTCGTATAACAGAGTGCCAGAATGCTATAGAACGGCTTGAAACAGAAAAGGATGAACTATTGGCTCTTATCGAGCAAAAACAAGCTGAATTCATCCGTTCGGGTGGTATTCCGAAAAAAGAAGCCGATGCACTGGAAGAAAAAGCAGCAAAGCTTGATAAAAAAAGAGAAAATATCACCCGTGATATGAAGGCCTTTTTTGAAGAATTAATGCCGTTCGTGATAATGAAGGATATGATACCCTCGCTTAAAACTCAGTCGAGATATGAAGAAAAAGCAACTATCTATGATTATGTGCGTAATATGCTTTCAAGGGATTTCATAGCTGATCTGCTTGATGAGCATACAGAGGGAAAAACAGCAGATTCGGTTGATACGATTTACGATGCCATCATAAAGAAATTTGAGGTTTCCAGCGGTATTGTAGATGATATCATTTTTGGATTTTCAGAATCTGAAAGAGGCAAAGTGTTCCATCTTGCGGCATCAGCGGAAGATTATGACAAGAAGATGCTTGTTGATAACATCATCCAGAAGGATCGTTTGTATAAAGAAGCAATAGAGATAAGGCAAAAACTCAGAAACGCATTATCTGAAGAAGATGCAAAAAAATATACAGATGAGATCACAAATGCCAGACATCGTATTGAGATCATAGAACTTGAAACAATACAAAAGCAAGCTGAGCTGGATATTATCAAAAGTGAGCGTGAGTCATTCGAAAAGAAATTGGATGATATCAAAGAAAAACTCCGTGAGATCACACAGGACAGGCACGTACTCGACCTTACAAATCGCATTTCATTTATTATGGAACAGCTTATATCGTCAAGTATGGAATCTATCCGTCAACAGCTTGCGGAAAGGATCGTAAACAATTTACAACAGATCTATCGTAAAGAGAATCTGATATCAATCGTTAAGGTATCGGAGGATTTCAGGTTTGAATTATACCAGACACAGAACTATTCTATTTCTGACCTGAAAGCTTTGTTGTCTAATCTGGGCAAAAAGGAATTTTTCAGGATACTTGGTCCCGATAGTATCCGTATGATCATGGGATATTTAGGGATTTCAGACGAGTCGGAATTTGAGACATTCATGACTGACTTTAATAAAAATTTTGAACTTGATCTTTTTAAAAGAATCGAACTCAATATGCTTTCTAAAGGAGAACGTCAGATTTTTATTCTTGCACTGTACTGGGCCATCGTACAGGTTTCAGGCAGACAGATACCGTTTATCATTGATACTCCTTACGCAAGAATTGATGCTAATCATCGTGAAGAAATCTCGTTGAAGTTTTTTCCGAATATCAGCAAACAGGTTGTTATTCTCTCAACTGATGAGGAGATTACAAAGGAGTATTATGAAATGATTACTCCCTATATTTCAAGGGCATACCTGCTCCAGAATAACAAGGCTGATAACTGTACAACTGTCAGTGACGGATATTTTTTTGAGGAAGATAGAAAATGATATTCAGATTAAAAACATCAAAAAAGACACAAGAGATATTTGAGGAATTGGAAAGACGCACAAACTTTAAGCCTTACACCCTTGTGAAACACGCAATCGCTTGGTCAGTGGCGGAAAAGACTTCTGTTGCAGATTACAAATCAGATTCAAACGGACTTGACCTTAATCGTCAGACGATAACCGGTGATAACGAAGAATATTTCAAGGCAATGATTGAGCTTGTCGAGGGCTGTTATCTTGAAGATGAGGAGTTCTTTCCGAAGTATGTCAAGGCACACATTGACCGTGGAAGTAAGCTTCTGCTGGACATGTATAATCATGCAGGCAGTGTAGAAAAGTATATTCTGCAAGTTTTAGGAGTGTGGGATACGGTATGATCTATCTTGATAATGCAGCGACATCCCCGTTGGATGAAGAAGTGCTTGATGCAATGATGCCATATCTGAAAGAGGAATATGGTAATCCCTCAAGCAAATATTATTGTCTTGCAGATCACGCAAGAACTGCCGTTGAAGAGGCAAGAAAAAAAGTTGCATGCCTTATTGGTGCTGATAGTGAAGAAATAATATTTACAGCAGGTGCAACCGAAAGTACAAACTTCATTATCAAGGGAGTACTTGATTATTCCAGATACTATGGCAGCGGACGGAACGGTGTGATCACTTCAAATGCAG
>JBGVAQ010000242.1:0-1830 GCA_045224775.1 Acutalibacteraceae bacterium
GTTTTTTTGTTTTCCATTTTCTTAATCCTCCGTTAATATCTTAGTTGAGCAAATTGCTATGTGGATAATAGCATATTATTTTTTATAAGTCAATAATAATAAGGGAAAAATGTAAAAAATGTCGGATTGCCCTGTATTCATGAATTATTTTTATATTTTTTAGTGACATACATCTATTGAAGTGTTATAATATTATAAATAAATTGTTTTTTAAGGAGTGTTAAAATGGGGAAAAAAAAGAAAAATAAGGATACGCTAAACCTTATACACAAAAGACCAAAGGGAATACTCAGAATAATTTTCAGCCGTTTTCTGATAATTTTTGCACTGTTCGCTGTGCAGATAATACTTTTTATTTCGATTTTTGACCTTAGCGATACAATAACCGAATGGGGACCTTTTTCGCTTTTCTTTTTACTGTTCGTAGCTGCGATGTTTTTTTATCTTTTCAAAAGCGATATGGATTCCACGGCAAAGCTTACATGGCTTTTGCTTATGTTCTTGTTCCCTTTGCAGGTGGCTGTACTGCTCTGGATGACGGAAAAGCATATAGGACACAGAAAGATAGAAAAAAGGCTTGCTTTTCTCAATGAACAGAGCAGGGGGAAGCTTAAAAGAGATGAAAGTCTTATGCAGGATGAGGATATAATCTTATCTGGAACAAAGAACCTTTGCAGTTATCTTAATAAGAGCGGTGACTATCCGCTTTATAAAAATACTCAGGTGACATATTTCCCGCTCGGCGAGGATAAGTTTGAAGCTATGGTTGAAGAGCTTCAAAAGGCGGAAAAATTCATATTCATGGAGTACTTCATAATAGACGAGGGCTATATGTGGGGAACAATACTTAAAATCCTTGCCGAAAAGGCTAAACAGGGTGTTGAAGTAAGAGTTATGTATGACGGTATGTGCGAAATGTCAACACTTACATATGACTATCCCAAAAGAATGGCTAAACTCGGAATAAAATGCAAGTCGTTTTCAAAGCTCAAACCTTTTATCTCAACAAGCTATAACTACCGTGACCACAGAAAAATACTCGTTATAGACGGCAAAACAGCATTCAACGGCGGTGTTAATTTAGCGGATGAATACATAAACCTCATAGACCGTTTCGGTCACTGGAAGGATACGGCACTTATGCTTAAAGGCGATGCTGTTGACAGCTTTACAAGAATGTTCCTGCAAATGTGGAATATGACAGAGCAAACGGAAACATGGGATGAATTTCTCAACTGCTCCGAGCCTGCCGAAACTGACGGTTATGTTATACCTTATGCCGACAGTCCTCTTGACCAGTATAAAGTCGGCGAGAGCGTTTATTCCGATATACTCTACAATGCAAAAGACTATGTCCATATAATGACTCCCTATCTTATACTTGACAACGAACTCGAAACAGCTCTGAAATATGCCGCCCAGAGAGGCGTTGATGTAAAGCTCATACTTCCCGGCATACCCGACAAAAAGCCTGCCTATGCGCTTGCAAAGGCGCATTACAAGTATCTTGTAGACGCAGGTGTAAAAATATATGAATATACTCCCGGTTTTGTACATGCAAAGATATTTGTATGTGATGATATAAAGGGTGTTGCCGGTACAATAAATCTTGACTACCGTAGTCTTTATCATCATTTTGAATGTGCAACATATCTCTATAAGGCCTCGTGTATATATGATATGGAGGACGATTTTCAGGATACCCTCAAACTGTGCAGTGAGGTAACACCATATACCATCAAGCATGAAAAGCTTTCATATAAAATAGGCGGCGGTTTTATGCGCCTCATCGCACCACTGCTCTGAATACAATTCATAATTCATAATGCA
>JBGVAQ010000243.1:0-2117 GCA_045224775.1 Acutalibacteraceae bacterium
AAACTCTGACCAGCTTCAAAACAGCAAGACTTGCATCCATGCTTCCGTATATAGACAAGGTTCTGTTTGTTGTTGACAGAAAAGACCTTGACTATCAGACAATGAAAGAGTATGACCGCTTTGAAAAGGGCAGTGCAAACTCAAACACTTCTACGGCAGTTCTTAAACGTCAGCTTGAGGACAGCAATTCACGCATTATAATTACAACTATTCAAAAGCTTTCTACCTTTGTAAACAAGAACAAAGCACATGAAATATATCAGAAGCATATTGTAATTATCTTTGATGAATGTCACCGCAGCCAGTTCGGTGATATGCATAAGGATATTGTCAAGTATTTCAAAAAGTATCATATTTTCGGCTTTACCGGCACACCTATCTTTCCCGAAAATGCTAATCCTAACGCTAAAACAAGACTGTTTACAACAGATCAGACCTTTGGCGACAGACTTCATACATACACAGTAGTAAACGCTATCAATGACAGGAATGTTCTGCCTTTCCGTGTGGATTACGTCAAAACAATGGATTACGATCCGGAGATAAAGGATAAGGAAGTCTATGATATTGACCGTGAGGGTGCATATATGGCACCGGAACGTATCGAAAAAGTAACCGAATATATACTCGATCATTTCGATCATAAAACATATCGTGGCGACAAGACTTATAAAATCAATGCTCTGACAAATATTTCAGAGGTTGCATCTGCAGCAAGAGGAAAGGTTGACGAAATCAAGACAAAACAAAGAGTAAGCGGTTTTAATTCCATTTTTGCTGTTGCGTCAGTCAAAGCAGCACAGCTGTATTATACCGAATTCCAGAAACAGATGTCAGCTGATCCGACAAAGAAGCTGCGTATTGCAACGATTTTCAGCTACGGAGCAAATGAAGCTGAGGCAGAAGGCAGTATTGATGAAGAAAACTCTGAGGATACATCCGGATTGGATCAGACAGCCCGTGATTTTCTTGATAAAGCAATAAGCGACTACAATGAAATGTTCCACACGAATTACAGCACCGATGGAGAAAAATTCCAGAATTACTATAAAGATGTTTCACTGCGGATGAAGAATAAGGAGCTTGATCTGCTGATAGTGGTAAATATGTTCCTGACAGGCTTTGACGCAACCACTCTTAATACCTTATGGGTAGATAAAAATCTGAAATGGCATGGTCTGATACAGGCTTTTTCAAGGACTAACCGCATATTGAATTCTGTAAAGCGTTTTGGCAATATTGTCTGTTTCCGTAATCTGCAAAAAAGAGTAGATGAAGCGATTGCACGTTTTGGGGACTCGGAATCCACCTCGACGGTACTTATGAAAACCTTTGATGATTACTACTACGGTTATCAGGATGTCAGGGGTGAAAAAAAGCAGGGTTATGTTGATCTTATTGAGGAATTGAAAACAGCTTTTCCCCTTGACGAACCTCAGATCGTTGGTGAAGGACGTCAGAAGGCTTTTATCATGCTTTTCGGAACGATACTCCGCATGAGGAATCTGCTTGTATCCTTTGATGAATTTGCCGGAAAAGAGATATTGACAGAAAGGGAGTTTCAGGATTATCTCAGCCGTTATCAGGATCTTTATGATGAATATAAGCGTCAGCATAAGGATTATGACAAGGAAAGTATCAATAATGATATTGTTTTCGAGATGGAGCTTGTTCGCCAGATAGAAATAAATATCGACTATATTCTCATGATGGTTATCAAATATAAAGAATCTCACTGTACGGATAAAGAAATTGTTGTCAGCATTATGAAAGCAGTCGATGCCGGAGCGGAGCTGAGAAGCAAAAAAGCATTGATCGCCACCTTCATAGAAAACATCAACGATATAGATGATGTAATGGAAGGATGGAGTGATTTTGTGGCACAGGAAAAAGAGAAAGATCTGACTGCTATTATATCTGAGAATAATCTGAAACCTGACGAAACCCGCAAGTTTATTACCGGAGCATTTCGTGACGGAGAAATAAAAACTTCCGGTACAGAGATAGATCAGCTTATGCCGCCGATGAGACGTTTTGGCAATACAGATCGTGCATCTGTCAAGCAGGTGATTATAGATAAACTTATGGTTTTCTTTGACAAATATAGGGGAATTGTG
>JBGVAQ010000244.1:0-4205 GCA_045224775.1 Acutalibacteraceae bacterium
TCCGAGTACTGAAATAACCGAAGAATTTGCTAAATTCAATGACGCTTACTGTGAGTGGGCACCTAATGAAAAGGTAGCTATGGAATCAGCTTTCGGCGCATCTCTCAGAGGCAAGCGTTCAGCCTGCTGTATGAAGCATGTCGGTCTTAATGTTGCTGCCGATCCGCTCTTTACAATGTCATATACAGGCGTTAATGCCGGTATGGTAATATGTGTTGCAGACGATCCCGGTATGCACTCATCCCAGAACGAGCAGGATTCACGTCATTATGCCGTAGCTGCAAAAGTTCCTATGCTCGAACCGTCAAACTCTCAGGAAGCACTTGATTTTGCAAAGACAGCTTATGAGATATCCGAAGAATTTGACACACCTGTTTTCATAAAGATGTGCACAAGAGTTGCACATTCCCAGAGCATAGTCGAAAAGGGCGAAAGAACAGAAGTAACAAAGGAATATGTAAAGAACCCAAGAAAATATATAATGGCTCCGGCAAATGCTATTGCCCGTCATCCTTTCGTTGAGGAGAGAACAAAGAAACTCACAGATTATGCCGAAACATCTCCGCTCAACAGAATAGAGGACGGCGACGGAAGCAAGGATTTCGGTATCATAACTTCATCTACATCATATCAGTATGTAAAAGAGGTATTCGGCGATACCGTTTCAGTACTCAAGCTCGGTATGGTAAATCCGCTGCCCGTAAAGCTCATACAGGATTTTGCCGCAAAGGTCGGCAAGGTATATGTTATCGAAGAGCTTGATCCGATAATCGAAACACACTGCAAGATGATAGGCGTTGATGTTGTCGGCAAGGAAATGTTCTCTATTCTCGGTGAGTTCTCACAGAAAACTATCGCCAAGGCTTTCGGTCTTGCAGATAAGGAGAATGTATCCCTTGAAACAAACATCCCCGTAAGACCGCCTATGATGTGTGCCGGCTGTCCTCACAGAGGTATGTACTATGTTCTTGCAAAGAACAAAATAACAGTACTCGGTGATATCGGCTGTTATACACTCGGCTCAATGCCGCCGCTCAATGCTCTTGACATGACACTTTGCATGGGTGCATCTGTTTCCGGACTTCACGGCTATAACAAAGCCGGTCAGGGCGAAACAGAAAATAAAACTGTATGTGTTATCGGTGATTCTACCTTTATGCATTCGGGCGTTACAGGTCTTATAAACATCGCTTACAACCAGTCAAATTCTACCGTTATCATACTTGACAACTCAATAACAGGTATGACAGGTCATCAGCAGAACCCCACAACAGGTCTTAACATAAAGGGCGATCCCGCAGGTAAAGTCGATCTTGAAAGCCTTTGCAGATCAGTAGGCATAAACTCAGTTAGAGTTGTAGATCCGTATAACCTTGAGGAATGCGAAAAGGTCGTAAAAGTGGAGCTTGCAAAGAATGTGCCTTCCGTTAACATCTCACGCAGACCTTGCGTACTTCTTCAATATGTAAAGCCGAAAAAGCCGCTTCACGTTAATACCGAAAAATGCCGTGGATGCAAGCGCTGCATGAAGTTCGGCTGTCCTGCAATATCTTTCAGGGACGGTCACGCAGTTGTTGACAATACACTTTGTATCGGATGCGGTGTATGTGCAGGTCTTTGTCCGTTTGATGCGTTTGAAAGTGAGGTAGAGTAATATGGCAACTAAAAATATTATGATCGTAGGCGTTGGCGGTCAGGGTTCTCTGCTTGCTTCAAAGCTTCTCGGCAGACTTCTTGTTGATGAGGGCTTTGACGTTAAAGTAAGTGAGGTACACGGAATGAGCCAGAGAGGCGGTTCTGTTGTAACATACGTTAAATTCGGTGAAAATGTCTATTCTCCGATAATCGAGGAGGGCGAGGCTGATTTTATCGTAAGCTTTGAAAAGCTTGAAGCTGCAAGATATATAAAGGATCTCAAAAAGGACGGTACTGTTATAGTAAACACTCAGCAGATAGATCCTATGCCCGTTATCATCGGTAATGAAACATATCCCGAAAGCGTACTTGATGAAATGAAGTCAAAGGGTGTTCACGTTGATGATATAGACGCTCTTACACTTGCATCACAGGCAGGCTCGGCAAAGGCTTGTAATATAGTTCTCATGGGCAGACTTGCAAAATATTTTGATATCCCGTATGAGAAGTGGGAAGCAGCAATTGAAAAGATAGTTAAACCTACTTTCATAGAAATAAACAAGAAGGCATTCAGTTTAGGATACAACAATTAAATATAAGGGTGGTAAAAATGGAAACAAAGGAAAAAAAGTACTTTCAGCCGGAATATGAAACAATGCCCGTTGAGGACATCAAGAAGTTACAGGACGAAAAGCTTGCAAAGCAGGTAAAATATGTTTACGAAAACGTTGCATATTACCGTGACCTTATGGATAAAAAGGGCATTAAGCCTGAAGATATCAAGGGTGTTGACGATCTCCACAAGCTGCCGTTCCTGAAAAAAGACGATCTTAGAGAAGCATATCCCTACGGACTTCTTGCAACAGATATCAAGAACTGTGTACGCATACAGTCAACTTCGGGTACAACAGGAAAGCGTGTTGTTGCATTCTATACACAGCACGATGTTGATCTCTGGGAGGACTGCTGTGCCCGTGCACTTACAGCGGCAGGAGTGACTGATGATGATGTCTGTCAGGTATGCTACGGCTACGGACTTTTTACAGGCGGCGCAGGTCTTCACGGCGGTTCGCATAAAGTCGGAAGTCTTACACTTCCTATGTCCAGCGGCAACACCGACAGACAGATACAGTTTATGATGGACCTTAATTCCACCGTACTTTGCTGCACACCCTCATATGCTGCATATATAGGCGAAACACTCAAAGAAAAGGGATATAAGCCCGAAGATAACAAGCTCAAAGCAGGTATTTTCGGCGCAGAGCCGTGGACAGAAGAAATGAGAAGGGATATCGAGAAAAATCTTGGTATCAAGGCATATGATATTTACGGTCTTACAGAGCTCAGCGGTCCGGGTGTAGCATTTGAATGTGAGGAACAGAAGGGAATGCACATCAACGAGGATCATTTCATAGCTGAGATAATAGATCCGAATACAGGCGAGGTACTTCCCGTAGGCTCAAAGGGTGAGCTTGTATTCACCTCTCTTGATAAGGAAGCATTCCCGCTCCTTCGTTACCGTACAAGAGATATCTGTATCCTTTCCCGTGAAAAATGCTCCTGCGGCAGAACGTTTATCAGAATGACAAAGCCTCTCGGACGTTCTGATGATATGATGATAATAAGAGGTGTAAACGTATTCCCGAGCCAGATCGAAACAGTACTTCTCAACTGCGGCTATGCACCTAACTATCAGATAATCGTTGACAGAGTTAACAACTCCGATACATTCGACATCAATGTTGAAATGAATCCCGATGATTTCTCCGATACTCCGAAGGTAATAACCGACAAGGAAAAGAAGCTTCAGTCTGCTATGAAGACAATGCTCGGAATAAGCCCGAAAATACATCTTCTTGCACCTAAGAGCATAACACGTTCCGAAGGTAAGGCTGTAAGAATCATTGATAACCGTAAGCGTTTAGGCATAACCATCTGATTTAAAAAAACAATATAAAAGGAGGACATTATCATGGCAGTAAGGCAGATCTCAATTTTCGTAGAGAACAAGGAAGGCAAGCTGGTAACGATAACCGATGCCATAGCAACAGCAGGTATTGACATAAGAGCAATGAGCGTTGCAGATACTCAGGATTTCGGTATTTTCAGACTTATCGTTACAGATCCCGACAAGGCAAAGGAAGCTCTTGAATCATCAGGCTGCTTTGTTTCAATAACACAGGTAGTAGGTGTTTCAATTCCCGATGAGCCGGGTTCACTTGCAAAGGTAGTAAAAATTCTGGCGAGGTACAACATAAACATTGAATACATGTATGCATTTATTGCAGTTTCCAAGAAAAATGCATCTGTTGTTCTCCGTGTTGCCGACAATGAAGCTGCCGAGAAGATACTTGTCGAAAACGGCATAACTCTCCTTCAGGAATCTGATATTCTCAATCTTTGATAAATAATATTGAATAGCAAAACAGACATGACAGCTTTATGGGTTGTCATGTCTGTATTTTTTGTTGTAAAATATACAAAATTTATATTCCACATAAATTCCTAATATATTCCTTATCAGTTCCAAAAAGACATAATATAATACAGTTACAGAAACAACAAAAACA
>JBGVAQ010000245.1:0-3814 GCA_045224775.1 Acutalibacteraceae bacterium
AGTTTGTATGATGCAGCTTTTATTTGTAGGCAGCAGATCATTTTATTTATTACGAGGAATTTTATTATGGCTAATGACAGTATTCTCGATAATATACATTCGCCGTCGGAATTGAAAGATTTGACGGATAAACAACTGAATAAGCTGTCTGATGAGCTGAGAACGGTTATAGTCAATGCTGTTTCCGAGAACGGCGGACACCTTGCGTCCAATTTGGGAGTTGTAGAACTGACTGTTGCGATACACAGCGTTTTTGATACTCCGGATGACAAGATAGTATGGGATGTCGGACACCAGTGCTACGCACATAAGATACTGACAGGCAGACGTTCCGAGATATGTACCATACGTACAGAAAACGGTCTTTCGGGATTTCCGAAAAGGACTGAAAGTCCGTATGACTGCTTCAATACCGGACACAGCAGTACATCTGTATCGGCGGCATACGGCATAGCCTGTGCGGAGGATATGAAGAAGGACGGCGGCTATACTATAGCAGTAATAGGTGACGGCGCACTGACAGGCGGTCTTGCATATGAAGGTCTTAATAATGCCGGCCGTTCAGGTAAAAAGCTTATAGTCATACTGAATGACAATAAAATGTCAATATCCAATAATGTAGGCTCGGTTGCAAAGTATCTTTCAAAGATACGCATAAAGCGTTCATACCTTAATGCAAAGATAAAAGTCCACCGTTTTGAAAGAGTACCGCTTATCGGAAAACCGGTCACACGTTTTATCAAGCATGTAAAAGACTGGTTCAGGGATGAATTTTTTGGTCAGAAAAATAATTTGTTCAGACAGTTAGGATATTATTATTACGGGCCGTATGACGGCCATGATATAACTCAGCTTAAAGAGGCACTTACTGCCGCCAAAAGCAGACACGGACCTGTAATTATACATGTCTGGACAAAGAAGGGCAAGGGATATAACTTTGCCGAGAAGGATCCGAAAAGCTTTCACGGTATATCTGCATTCGATATAGAAACAGGAGAACCTAAATCATCTTCAAAGGGATATTCCGCTGTCTTCGGGGAATGTATGTGCAGATTTGCGGAAAATGATAAAAGAATATGTGCGATAACAGCGGCTATGTCTATCGGTACAGGTCTGAGCGGATTTTCAAAGAAATACAAGGACAGATTTTATGATGTCGGTATAGCCGAGGAACACGCAGTTACATTTGCATGCGGTCTTGCTTCGGACGGTGCTTTGCCTGTTTTTGCGGTCTATTCCACGTTTTTACAGAGAAGCTATGACCAGCTTCTGCATGATGCCGCACTTCAGAAACTTCACATAGTCGTTGCGGTTGACCGTGCGGGAATAGTCGGAGAGGACGGAGAAACACATCAGGGCATATATGATACGGCATTCATCAATACAATAAACGGAATAACCGTTTATGCACCGTCAAGCTTTGAAGAACTTGAATATTTTATGGATAAAGCCGTATATCATACCGATGCTGTAGCGGTTGTGAGATATCCGAGAGGCAGCGAGCTGTATCTTCCTAAGGATTATAAATTCAACAAACAACCTTATACGATTTACGGCGATAAAAACGCCGATGTACTTATAATAACCTATGGCAGAGAGTTTTCTCAGGCATGTCTTGCCCGTGAAAAACTTAAAGATAATGGTATATCCGTGTGCATACTTAAACTCAATACAATAAAGCCGTTTTCCACTGATGCGGTCAATACTGCACTCGGATTCGGCAGATGTTATTTTTTCGAGGAAGCTGTAAAAAGCGGAGGAATAGGCGAAAGCTTCGGATTTGAACTGTATCAGTCAGGCTTTAAAGGAAAGTATGTACTTACTGCGATAGATTCTGTCGTTTATCAGTCAAAGACAGAATCGGCTCTGCATAAATTCGGACTTGACAGTGAAATGATAGTATCAAAAATAAAGGATGATATAAGTAATAATGGAGGGAAAGAAAATGCCGTCAAAAAAAAGACTTGATGTGCTTGTATATGAAGCAGGCTTTGCAGACAGCAGGGAAAAGGCAAAGGCAATTATAATGTCTGGGATAATATATGTTGACGGTCAGAAGTCGGATAAGCCCGGAACATCTTACAATGAGGATGTAAAGCTTGAGATGCGCGGGGAAAAGCCGAAGTATGTAAGCAGGGGCGGTCTTAAACTTGAAAAGGCAGTTTCCGCATTTTCGCTTGACCTTAAAGATAAAATAACTATGGATATAGGAGCATCAACAGGCGGATTTACAGATTGTATGCTTCAGAACGGGGCCGCAAAGGTTTATTCTGTTGATGTCGGTCGTCAGCTTGACTGGAAACTCAGGACTGATGAGCGTGTCGTTAATCTTGAACGCACTAACATAAGATACATAACAAAAGAACAGGTTCCGGATATGCTGGACTTTTTCAGTGTTGATGTATGCTTTATCTCTCTTACACTTGTACTTCCGGCTGTGCGTCCGTTCCTTAAAGATAACGGAGAAGCAGTCTGCCTTATAAAACCGCAGTTTGAAGCAGGCAGGGGGAATGTCGGCAAAAACGGTGTTGTAAGGGATAAATCAATACATGCAATGGTAATCAGGAAAATATACGATTACTGTCTTGAAAATGGTTTTGATGTTCTTGATGCTGATTTCTCACCGATAAAAGGACCGGAGGGAAATATCGAGTATCTTATATATATACGAAAATCTGATGAACCAAAGGCATATAAAGAAATAGATATAGACGCTCTTGTAGAGCTTTCACATAAAACACTTGATAAATGAACGGAGTGCTGTCTATGAAAGGATTTAAAACGGCGGCAGTTATACCGAACCTTACAAAAAAGGGTGCTTATCAGACCTCGCTCGAGGTCATAAACAGGCTTATAAAACTTGGAATGAATGTTGTAATGTCCGAAAAGCTCAGTGACAGATATAATAGCGACAAAATAAAATTCTGCAAAAACAATGATGAGCTTTTCGGATTATGTGATATGGTGCTGACTATCGGCGGTGACGGTACTATAATCCATGCCGCACGAATTGCCGCACCGATAGACAAACCGCTTCTTGGTATAAACATGGGAAGGCTGGGCTTCGTTGCAGAGCTTGAACCTAATGAGCTTGATATGCTCTCACGCCTTACAGACGGCGATTACAGCATAGAAAAAAGAATGATGCTGAAAATAGTTCATAAAAGCGGAGATATGCTGACAGAATTACATGCAATGAATGATGCTGTAATATCGAGAGGCTCGCTTTCAAGACTTATAGATATAGATGTTTCTCTTGCAGGAGAAAGAGGATATATCTGCACATACAGGGCTGACGGGCTTATCTTTTCAACACCCACAGGCTCAAGCGCATATTCACTTGCGGCAGGAGGCCCTGTTGTCGAGCCTACGATGAAATGCATACTTATGACACCTGTATGCTCACATTCTCTGTTTGCAAGACCGGTTGTTTTCAGTCACCATTCTGAGATATCCGTAAGTGCGTCATGCGATGACGGTACACATGTATATGTAACGGTAGACGGTATAAAGACAGTGACGATAAAGAAAGAGGATACAATACTCATATCCTGCTCACAGACTGAAACCGAATTTATCAAGCTTAAAGACAAGACATTTTACAGAGTGCTTAAAGATAAATTCAACGAGAAAGGAAGGCAGTAATGAAAACAAGACGACAGGCAAGGATACTTGAGCTTATCAAGGAAAACGAGATAGAAACACAGTCCGAGCTTTTGCAGATGCTCAAGGATGACGGTTTTAACGTGACACAGGCAACGGTTTCGAGAGATATAAAAGAAATGCGGCTGATAAAGCTTCTTGATTCCAATGG
>JBGVAQ010000246.1:0-3892 GCA_045224775.1 Acutalibacteraceae bacterium
TTGACCTGTGTGCTGATACAAGAGCAAATGAGACACCAAAACTTTCTTTGCTCTTGAAAAAAACTGAATACAAGCACAAGACAAAGATACGAAGCGTTATAGCATAACAGCTACGCATTAAAACTTCCCTTTTGGAGATACCATTGGGCAGTCTGCGAACGAGCCGACAGGTGTATATGCCAAACGTGGTAAGGACACCGTTCCTGTTCAAATACTTATCAACGAAGTAAGCAAACGAACTAAACATTGACTGTCGGAAGATAGGCTTTGTGGAAAACCTATAAATCGCTGTATTGCGTTGGCAGGCTAATGCTGAACCGCCGATAAAGGATAAAATAGTCTTGTAGATGCTTGAGAAGATGATCTTTGACCGAAGATTATCTTCCGATAGGTACACAATCCTTTGTGTGTCTATCGGAGGATAATCTAAACGAATTACGGTAGGGAGGTTCGCACCATGCACGAACCTCCCGCCGTAGAGCAGACAATATTACTTCATTGACCGCCCATTTCTGAGAGCTGGAAAAGGGACTCGAACCCTCGACTTCCTCATTACGAGTGAGGTACTCTACCAACTGAGTTATTCCAGCATTTTCAGTACCTGCACATTATACCACAATTTCATAAAAAGGTCAAGTCCAAAATTTGAAATAACAGCAGACGGCAATATCTCCGCCTGCTGTTTTTCTGTCACAGTATTATACATATAAGACCGTTGCAGCCATCATTTATTATACGCTCAGTCGTTTCCTTCATTTTGTTTCGTGCATCGGCAGGCATCCTGTAAAGCTTGTTGTGAAGTCCCTCGTTGACAAGCTCATGCAGCGACTTTCCGAAAATATTCGACTCCCACAGCTTTGACGGATCTTCACGGAACTCCCTCAGAAGATATTCCACAAGCTCCTCTGACTGCTGCTCCGAGCCTACTATCGGCGTTATCTCTGTGCGTATGGTCGTTTTCATCATGTGTACGGACGGTGCATTTGCTCTCAGCCTTACACCGTATCTTCCACCCTGCTTTATTATTTCGGGATCTTCAAGTGTAAGCTCCTCCATAGACGGCATTACTATTCCGTAACCCGTTTCGTTTACATCCTCATATGCCTGACGCAGCTTGTCATATTTCTTCCTTATATCCGAAAGCTCTGACATAGCGTCAAGAAGTCCGCCCTCATCATCTATATCTATACCGGTCTTTTCACCAAGCACCTTATAGAACAACGATTCGTCAAGCTCTACCCTTAATCTTGCCCTGCCTGAACCGAGATCCGCCGCACTTGTTTCGGCTCGGCTTATATATTCACATCCCGCTATCCTTTCGGCAATATCGCTTACCTCTCTTATCTTTACAGCCGAAGCTGCACTCTGCTGTATAGCTGAAAATATACCGCTCCTTAACCAATGCTCTTTTTCAAGTGAGCTTACCCACTTGGGCATATCAACTTTTATTTCCTTCACCGGAAATTCAAACAGCACCCTTGCAAGTATGCGCTTTATCTCATTTTCGTCAAGCTCCATACAGCTTACAGCCTCTACCGGCACAGAATATTTTCTGCTCATCTCAGCGGCAAGCTGTTTTGCTTCCGGTGAATCCGGCTCGACTGTATTCAGCAGCACGATAAACGGCTTGTTTATCTCTTTAAGCTCATTTATAACACGCTGCTCCGCTTCTTCATACTCAGACCTGTCTATATCACTTATAGAACCATCTGTCGTTATTACAAGACCTATTGTGGAATGGTCGGTTATGACCTTTTTTGTTCCTATCTCTGCCGCCATATCAAACGGGATAGCTTCATCGAACCATGGTGTTTTTACCATTCTCGGCGCTCCGTCCTCTATGTAGCCCAGAGCTGCCGGTACTATATATCCTACACAATCTATCATCCTTACATGAAAGCCTGTATTGCCCTCAAGTATTATATTTACCGCATTTTCGGGTATGAACTTCGGCTCGGTAGTCATTATAGTCCTGCCTGCCGATGACTGCGGCAATTCATCCGTTGCCCTTTCCTTTTCTTCCTCACTGCTTATATTCGGTATGACAAGAGTATCCATGAACCTTTTTATAAACGTGGATTTACCCGTTCTTACAGGTCCGACTATACCAAGATAAATGTCACCGTTGGTTCTCCTTGAAATATCACCGTAAATATCTCTTTCTTCCATTATCCTTTCTCCTCTCTTGCTCACATCGGTATAAGCAGCATATTTCTTGACTGTACGGTATCATCGTCAAGCTCATTCTCAAGCCTTATCGCTTCGACTGACGTACAATAATTTCTTGCTATGCTCCACAGATTTTCTCCCTCATCTGCATAGTAAAGTGTGAGTGCAGCCGTTTTGTCCTTTATTCTCGGCTTTTCCTCGTTATATGCGGCTGACGTTACGACTCTGCATACACAGCTTTCCGCTGCCGATATACATATCCTTAACTCCGCTTTTATCTCAACGGTATTATCTCCCGTTATCCTGAATGACAGTGAAAGCGGCTGTACACTGAGCTTTACCGTCATATCCTTTACATTTCCCGTTATTTCGGGACTGTATGAAAATTCAACAGGTCTTTCCACATAAAACGGTACTCCATCACCGTCAGCGGCAAATATGCAGCACAAAAGCTTTCCCTTTACTGTAATACAATCATTCTCGACTGATGTTATACTGCTTACTGTATCGCACCACATATCAGTTATCCTTGTTATGCCGTTCTCGCCCGTTGTGACATCGCTCTTTACGGAAATATCCTTTTCAGTGATAACCGGAAGTCTTGTTATCCTACACTGCTTTGTGATAAGCTCGGATTCATACATCGTTGAATATGCATCATCAACAATTTCCGTTTCGCCGTCCTCAGCTGCCGTTACAGTCGCACATATCCTTGCATCAAGCGTCACAAGCGTACTGTTTTCGTCATACTCCGATTTGAGTGACGCATCATAGCTCATAACTTCAAGCATTATATCATTCACGCTGTCGCTGCTTATCCCCTGTACGTCTATGACCTGAGTAAACGGTATATTGAACGTCATAGTATCAGCCGAACCCGTTTCTATATCTGTAACATACAGTATCCTCAGAACAGCCTCGCCGTTCAGCATAAGTTTATCGGAAAGTGCCTTTACGCTATCCTTACGAACACTAAGCTCCGACCTTATTATACTTTCGGGCATTCCTTTTCCCTGTCCTATATCGAGTGTTTCGGTTATCGAAAACATCTGCTGACCTGTTCCGCAAAGACGGCTGTAATGTTCGGTATGGGTTTTCTGACGTATATCGTCACCCGATATTCCGCTGCATATCTCCTGTTCTGTCTTTGCATATACTACCGTACTGACTGTAAATGCTCCGTGTATATCCACCCTTCTCGGACTGAGTGCACGACAATTGAGATAATCCGTCCTGAGCTTCACCACAGAAACAGGATCTTTAAGGTCGGGCTTTATCTTGAAGCTGCACGAGAATGGGCTGTTATGCTCACAGGAACGTATAGCCTGTTTTTTCGAGTCAAGATAGTAAAGTGTTATGAGTGCATTTCCTTCGATCTCAAGCCTGTCGCCTGCTATGCTCTTTCCGGCTATTGACGGGCATATCCTGCATTTCAGTATTCTTTCGATATCCGGACAGTAATCCGGCAAGCTGAGGTCAAGGTCTACAGGCTGTTCCGAGCTGCCCTCGAATACAGCCTCGCATACGGGACAGATCTCCTTTTTAAGCTGATATTCCATATCCGCATTCCTCTCTAATCGTTTTTTCTCTCAATTTATATTCACATCAGTTCTCAAATATAACTTAAATCTGAAGAATGGCTCCCTCCTTGAGGGAGCTGACTTTTGAAACGATAAACTTGTCTCCCCTTTAGGGGAGATGCCGTCTTGCCGGCAGAGGGGTT
>JBGVAQ010000247.1:0-4947 GCA_045224775.1 Acutalibacteraceae bacterium
ATTATTATGCTTAACAACAAACAGTCTCATTGTATCGGCAGCAGATACAAACAACACAAATGATGCTATTAATGATGCATTTGGTCAGACCGTTATTGATAACATCAACGAAACAGAAACTCAGATAGCAAACGATCAATCTGTATTAGGTAATTTTGATACCAGTCAATTTGTTAAAAAGTTTAACTCTTTCTCGGATTTTTCGAGTAAGATGGCTTTCGATGTACCCAATCTTGATGAATTTGGGAATACAAGCAGCCTTAATTACAGATATGGGTTGCTCACAGAAAATTTAAAATCCAATGGCTATGGTCAGAAAGTCACTTTGGACACATCCGATAAGATCGGGTACAGCAGAAATTCCATGTCCGTTTTTAAAGATACTTTCGGCAATGTTTATGATAATATCAACATTACAACCTCACAAATTCCTTCTGATTTTACAGTGAATAGTATCCTTGATTTCGGAAAACAAGAGAGAGATAAAGCTTTTGCAGAAAAAAAGAACACTGATCTTTACAAGCAAACCCATGATCTGACCTCGTTCAAAACAATTTTTGAGGAATCGGATAAAATAATTGCAGAAGATTATCAGAAATCCTTTAATATCGATTCGATAAATAACAGGATTGCTGCAGGCAATGAAGCTGTGGATGGTTATTTTGATAAAAAAGTCAGTGGCTACACTTCTGTCTATGAACACAATAAAGGTGCTGCTATTGGCAGAGCATCCGAGACTCAAAAAAATTTGCAGACTACATATTTGTTTGGAGGTACTTTTACAGATAGCGAAGGAAATGAACAAGAAACTCCAGGAATATATAGTGCGTTCTTTTCAAAAGATGCAATGTGGACAGAAAAACATTCCAACTTTGAAAAGAACAATGAACAAACTATAAGTGATTGGTATGACCTTTGGGCATATGCAAATGGAGTAACTATGGTTGATGGTTATGAGAACGACGGTGAAACTGACGGAGGACGGCATAGGTAAGACAAGGAGGAAATCATAATGCATAAAAAAATAAAAAGAATATTAATATTTAGTTTTTCTTTTATTATAGCAGTTATTTCTTCCATACAAGTCAATGCTGAGACACCTATAGAAACCCTGAATGATATTTTTAGCGGTGGATATCAGATATTCAATGCTACCGGCCAGCTTGACTCGTTTTCACCGATATATACACCCTATGTACAGGATACTTATGGAAGAAATGAAGCTTATACCGCTCATAATCAAATGCTTAATAATGAACTTACGAATCAATATAAGTCAATGGTTGAAAATATAACCGGTGAAGTGGTTTATGTCCCTGTAGAACATACAGGTCAGGAGACAGTGAATCCTACTTATGTTATTCAATATGTTGAGGTACCTTATGATGATATAAGACACTATATATATACCGCTACCGGAACAGATGAAGTTACCGGCACAGCCAGAACTCCTGATGAGATCGGTTATAGGTTCATTAATGAGGACGGATATTGTATCACAGTGGACGGTATTGATCATTTTTGGGGTACAGGGTTTATCAATGGCATAAAAGACAGCAACGATGATTTTACATTATATCGGTATGGCTCCACATCCGGACAAACAACGGAAGTTGAAAATGCTATTATAAATGATGCAAAACAGCAAATGATGAGGGATCCATGGAAAAAGAACTCTGACGGTTCCTACAAAGAATTTTATAATCGTAATGTAGGTATCCCATATTTTACAGCCTATCCAAAACTGGAACTGTACAAAAATAGCATACCTTTGGTTTTTCCAGGCAGCAGAATCGCAGTACCTGAATTGATCGAAGGATCCGATGTTGAAACAACAAGGTTAGTGGAAAGGGCAGAACAGTTTGTCCGAACAATTACTACTCCATCTCACAGAAGAGAAGCAAGATATGTAAAGGATACAAGCACAGGTTATGTGGATGCAGACGATAATACGTTGGAAGCCCGTTCTAGAGATCTGAAGGAGTATATAGATATCTACACAGAAGTCAATTCTAATGCAAGAAATGATAAAATAAAGACCTATCGTATACTTCAGTACAGAATAACAGATCTGCAGGTTGATCACGTTATGAACAGAGAGGGTGTAAATAACTATCATTGGCAGATTTTTAATAGTACAGGCAATAAGATATATGATTCTTATAAGATTTCAAGAAACCTTAAAGCCAGATTCAATGACCCGGGTATTTATACTATTTTTACAGAACAGGAGCAGATAGAAACTCATTCTTCATATGCCCAGTACACTGTTGACGAATTTTGGATCTTAGCTGATACGGGACAGCTTTTGTGGAAAAACAGTTATACTAAACAGGATGCAAATTTTAACCCTGATACTTCTCTTACATCATCAACATTCAATCGTATAAATATTTGGATACAGGGTGTTTTGGATAGACCAAACCGTGAACATCCTTGGCTGGATCAGGGGGATCCTGTAAAAATTTCTTCTCAAACAACTCGAATTAAGTAATAGGAGTTGATTAGATATGTCTATTATATTATTAATCGTTATTTCGTTACTTGGAGGTATAATTTTAGGAGTAATAATTACCTTATTATTCCAATGGTGTACTTCTTTTGAAGCTAAAACGTATCATTTTAAATCGGACATAAACAGATTTTCTCATCAGTATGATTTTGAAAATGATATCATGCCCAGTATAGATGGACAAAGTGCAGGTGAAAAGTTCAAGGAGGAAAATAAATGACTTTAAAAACACAAATAGGTTACGATATTTATCGAATGAGAAGAAAAAGAGGACTAACGAGAACAGCCTTTGCAAAACTTATGGGAGTCAATTACAGAACAGTTTCAAGGTGGGAAAGTGGTGAACATCCTCCTTCGTGGGGAATACTTGAACTGATGCAAAAAAAACTTGGAGTGAATGTTTATCTTCTATTCGATGATTTTGCAGACAAAATACCTAAATAATTAAGGTGCTGATTATCATTTAGATAGTCAGCACCTGTTTGTCGCTTAGGATTTTTGATCCTCGATTTTATTAAGTATAATTTTTTTGAGATAGCCGAATCGTTTGCGTGGATTTGCAGCGCACATACAATCGTATTTTTCAGAAAACGATTTGAGAAATGGAGTAATAGGAGCGTATTTTTTGAACCCGGGACTTACAGCCTCTTCATATGTGTATCCTGCCGGTATAATCGTGCCTTCGATACCATAAAGTTTCTTTAAAAGTGTATAAAGATCCTCAATCTGTTTCCCGTTAAACTCATAATTGCTGATTTTTCTCATTTCATCCAGCAAACACACGTCCTGTACTATATCAGCATTAAAAAGGTTATATCCAGCTTCTTCTGTATATCCCATATTATCGAGCAAAGTACGGCAAATCTGAGCACTTTTCGGGTTTGATGAAATTGAGAATTTCACAGCCACTACTTTATTCTTTTCAGCCTTAACAGGTTCGTATGTAAATCTTAAATCAGTATTTTCCTCAATACTCTGCTTTGCTTTATCCAGAATACGAGTTTTAAAATTTGACCATCGCGGATACAATTCTCCTGTTTCGTCTTTCAAACCAAGCATTTCTCTTAGCTCGTCAAGCTGAAACGTTTTAGATCCCCAGTATGCATACTGATTGAGGATTTCATATAATCTGATTTCCGGTATTGTCGATAATCCGATTATATTCCATAGCTGGAATGAAGAGTACTGCTTTAAATCGAATAGCATTGGTGCTATTTTTTCGCTGCATTCTGCGCTTATGTACCACTGCATATCTTCTTCAGACTGAAAAATAGTAAACTGAGAGAAAATAGGAATTATGGCAGTACCGCTTACTTCATTCTTACTATTAAGTACCGGAACCATAATTTTCATGTTGGTTATTTCGTTACCTTCTTCAATGATTTGCTTTCGTTTTATCGACGAGGAATTGAGAATATACTGGTATTCAGATATCGGCATAGTAACGGCTTTTGTTTTCTGCTCTTTCGGATTGACTTTTGCAAGATAAATGTAGAATATCTTAAGCTGCAGAGGCGTAAAGTTATTGATCCTTTTCATAGCATTTATGGTATTTGCTTTGTTGACCACATATTTGGGGGAAATCATATGTTCTTTTTTCATTTTGAGGATGGCCTCCTTAGCTTTTTTTGAAACAACCAAAAGAGCCCTTGTTTGTTTCATGTTGGTATCCTTGTTATCCTTGTTAATAGTCTTGTTTTATCTTGTTAAAGAGCCTAAAAACTACTGTATTTAACGGGGTTACAGGATTTAGTTGACTACAAATTTTCCTCTGTTGACTACAAATTCTCCTTTGTTGACTACTTATAACGTTCTGATGTATACATATCAAACTGTGTTGACTACAAATCTTGTTTCGCTGTCTACAAATATACGGAACAGTTTTCAACAATGGTGGAAAACGTGTGGAAAACCTGTTGAGAGTGTGTTGAAACTACTTTGATTTTTTGTAATTATACCATATAAAAATTCAAAAATCAACAGCAAAAAGATGTGCAGAGGATCTCTGTTAGCTACATATTTCTATGAACTTTGATAACTAACTACAATATAATTGATACATTGATGGTTGATTTGCGCTAATCTTGTAGTCAGCAGATTGTCGTTATAATCTTTACGATACGCTGATTGCTAACTTCAAGGTATGATGGTTCCTAAGGTTGAAAACCGGAAGTGTAAATGGTTATGGGTAAATAATATAAAAATATTTGATCATAATACTTCCGTTTTTTAAATATGCTGTAAACTACAAAATAAATTTTAAATAGGTAACAAAGGTTTAAATATTGTGATACTGTTACTTAAATTTATAATGAACAGTAGTTATCTTTAGTTATTTAGTTGATTTTGTGAAAATAGTAAATTTATTATGAAGTGCATGTTTCAAATTGTAACCTTGTCAGAAGAAATTTATAGAGGTACATACAACTTGATAG
>JBGVAQ010000248.1:0-19124 GCA_045224775.1 Acutalibacteraceae bacterium
TATTGAATACACCGTCAGAATAATCAAGCCTGCACCTATCCCCCCGTCACCCTATCGCAACATTCCTTCCGAACAAAAAATGGCATAACTCAAAAGTGCTATAATCTCACTGAAAGTACCCGTATAAAAGCTGTATAAATATACAGAAAAAGCCTGTCCGAAAAATGCCGGACAGGCTTTATAATGCTATTTTCTTATTCTGCTGTTTCAGGCTTTTTTATTTCGATCTTTCCGTAAAGTGAAGTGTCGGGACGCTCATTTATGCTCTTTCTTACTATTGCGGATGCACTGTCATCCTCAAATGTACTGAACATACTGTCCTGCGGATGATTTTCGCCCTCGGAATACTGTCTGCGCTGATAACCTGTTGAACGTGGTCTGCGGTTATATGAACCGTCCTTATTGAAATTGCTTGAACGACCGCCCCTGTTTCCACGATAGCCGCCCTTGTTATGTGCCGGCTTGTAATCGGGATCCGGACCTATTACAACATGACGCTGTATATTTTCGCCCTCACTCCATGAGGATGCGCCTCTTACTTTCTGTACTGCTGTATGGACAATTCTTCTTTCATACGGATTCATAGGTTCAAGAGATGTTTTTGTACCTGTCTTGATAGCCTTGAAAGCAAGCTTTCTGCCAAGTATCTCAAGTGTCTTTTCTCTCTTTTCACGGTAATTGCCTATATTTATAGATATTCTGTAATAGCCCTGATCTATATGGTTTGCAACAAGACCTGCAAGATACTGCAATGAGTCAAGGGTTTCTCCCCTGTGACCTATTATATATCCTACGTTCTCGCCCTCGATATTGATAGAAGCACCGCCCTCTATCTCCTCGGTTGTCATATTAAGATCAGTCACACCCATTTTTTCAAGTACGTCTGTAAGATATGCAACAGCACTTTCAAGCGGTGTTATCTCAAAATATGCCCTTACTTTAGCAGGACTTCCGCCGAAAAGACCGAATTTTTTCTTTTCGGGCTGCTGGAGTACATCAAAGCTTATCTTGTCTATCTCTCTGTTAAGCTCTGTACTCGCCTTTCTTTGTGCCTCCTCGATTGTATCGGCACTTACGATAATTTCACGCAACATCTGATTTTTTCCCCCTGTTTACCAGTTATCTTCGTTTCTTTGATTTTGAATTTTTCTTTTTTGCATAGTTTGCAGCTTTTTCTTTTTCCTCGTTCTTAGCCCTTACTATCTCTGAAGGCGCAACATAACCCTGTACATCTATAAACTCGACTTCTGCTTCCTGCTGTCTTCTCAGAACGACTCTGTGAGCCTCGTCACGAGCTTCGATAATACTTGCATTATAGAACTTATTGAGCAGGAACGACTGTATAAATCCGAGAACGGTAGATGCTATCCAGTAGAAACCGACAGCGCCCGGAACATTGAATGCGATCCATGCCGAGAAAAGCGGCATAAGGAAAATGAATACAAACATACAGCCCTTCATCGGAGTACCGTTCATTTTCTGAATAACTATCATGCTGAGTACTGATGTAACAAAACAAAGTACGGGGATAAGCCACATAAATGACATAAATGAACTTGTATTCGGAGATGCAAGAAGATCCCAGCCGAGAAAATTAAAGCCATTTGCAAATTCATTTATTTTTTCAGTTTCATTAGGTGTAAAAAGAAGATCGCCGTTGCCGTCAACAAGATAATTCTGCAAAGCACTGAAATACTTTACAACATATATCTGACCATAGTTGCTGTTCATAGTAGTACCCATTCCGGGGATAGCGGAAAGGCTCGAAAGAACTGTAACGACCTTCTGAGAGGCGATATGAAGAGTATTTGTAAGAGGATTGATAACGGAGTAGTACACACCGAGCATAACAAGCATAGGTGCTATCATAGGAAGACAGCCCGCAGTAGGACTTACATTTTCCTTAGCCATGAGCTTTGAGACCTCCTGCTGAGCTCTCATACGGTCATTTTTGTACCTTTCCATTATTTCACGCTGTTTTTTCTGAAATCTGGCATTTGATGCCATAGAACGCTGCTGCTTGATCGAAAACGGAAGCAGTATCAGCTTTACAATAAGAGTGAAGATGATAATTGCTATACCGAAATTTTTGACCACATAGAAAGCCGCCCAGAGTATATATCCGAAAAGACTTCCTATAAGATTAAAAAGATCCATCATGTACTAAAAACCATTCCCTTCCGAAAAGTAACAATTATTAAATTTTCGCATAACGCATATATAATGAATTTTTTGCATAAATATGCAAAAAGAATAATATTCACCCTGATAGCAGATACCATACACGGCATCATTTTTTAATATCTTTGTATTCTATCCTTTTAGGCTTTTTTTCAGGAACGGGATCATATCCGCCCTTTGAAAAAGGGTTACAGCGCAGTATGCGCCAGACAGTCATAACAGTACCCCTGAAAGCACCGAAACGTGTAATAGCCTGTATCCCATAGACAGAACAGACGGGATAATATTTACAGGACGGAGGTGTACGAGAAGAGATATATTTCTGATAAAACCTTATAAGCCAAATAAGCGGGCGCTTCATTTTAAAACACCCGCATCTTTCAGCTCTTTTTTCATAGATCGCAGAATATCATAGCTTTTCACATAAGGGGTTTTACCTCTTGCAACAAAGACAAGATCATATCCGGGTTTTACAGAATCGGAAAGCTCCCTGTATGCTTCTCTGATTATCCTGCGTGATCTGTTTCGCAAAACGGCCTTGCCTATCTTTTTACCTGTTGTGATGCCAATTCTTACACAACCGCAGCGGTTTTTAATAACATAAGAAACGAGAACTGCTGAAGGGTAAGAGCGTCCTTTTGCATAGATACGTCTGAAATCCTTATTTTCCTTTAAAGTGACAATCTCACCCACAACAATCATCTACCAAAAAAAATTTTAAAGACCGTCAAGCTTTCCTGCATCAGCAGTCAGTCAAAGAAATCAGTAAGAAAGTCTTTTTCTGCCCTTAGCTCTTCTGCGGGAAAGAACCTTTCTTCCGTTAGCGGTTGACATTCTCTTTCTGAAGCCATGCTCCTTTTTTCTGTGGAGCTTCTTAGGCTGATATGTTCTCAGCATAGAAAATCCTCCTTTCAGCCAGACACATAAGTACCTGAAAATGTATTCAAGATATAACCTTGCACTGTAGAATTATAAACCAAAACATAGCCGTCTGTCAACTAAAAAATGAATAAAACTTTATTTTTTTGCAAAAAACATACGGGCATGGCAGCTCACCGTACCCGCAAAAGGCTCCCTCTGTGAGGGAGGCTATTCACTTTATTTCCGTTCCTCCCCATTCAACAAGGGTAAAGCCTGTTCTTTCGGGAGTGGAGAGTTTTTGTTCGGGGATATTGACAGGTTCGTCAAGTGCTTTGAATACCATTATAACCCTTATCATTGAATCCGGTGACGGATCAATATCAAGAGGCATATTTTCGTTTATTTCTTTCTCTGTTGCAAATCTTATGAGGTTGTATTCATTTGCTTCAAGTCTTGGCAGCCAGTAGATTATGAATTCCTCGGCTTCTCTTTCGGTAAGACCTAAAACAGCAAGCTTTTCTTCAAGGAAAGCGGCAGAATCCTCGCCTTTTACAACAAAACCGTCTTTTATATTGCTGAAATCAACAGAATTACGTGCTTCATAGTACAGTGAATACAGCTCCCTGCCTGTTCCGGTATCTGTAAGTGTGCCGTCCGGCTTTGCAATAACTTCCCAGCCGTCTTTATATTTCGGATATGAGCAGGTTATATTCTTATCCTTGAGGAGTTTGACGGAAATTTTTGTTTCCTCTGTGGGATAAAGGTAAATTACAGGCTTATCGACAACAATATTGTTCGGATCATATGTTGTACCATACTTTCTGATATTTTGTATTTCCTCTTTTGAATAGCACTGTCTGAAAGAAAGCTCTGTTCCTACAGGCATTTTTGTAGGTACAGCTACGAAATATCCGCTTCCCGAAGCCATAACACCGTAAGTTGATTCATAACCGTAAACTATTATCTGAATCTCTGCCTCAACAACATCTATCAAATCAAATTTACACCAGCTGTGATTGCTCGCATCTGCCATTATTATGTAGTTTGAAGTTTCGTCATTGTATGAAGCAGTAACATGCTCTTTATCATCCTCTATGCTGTTGTTTACCTCTTCTATAATCCTGAGATAATCTTCATAAGAAACAACTTCAAATTTCTCAACGTAATTATCCTGATACATATCGAATTCGTTACTCTGATAATCACCCGACCATGTATTACCGTTTAATCTCTGATAGTAAATCTGATCGTTTATAACAACTTCACTATAGCTTTTTGATGAAGGCTCAGGCTGGCTTGGTTCAGTTTTGCTTGGTTCAGGCTGGCTCGGCTCAGATTTGCTTGGTTCGGACTGACTGCTCTCAGCTTTGCTCGGCTCTGACTGGCTGCTCTCCGTTTTGCTTGGCTCGGACTGGCTGCTTTCCGTTTTACTCAGCTCTGTCTGACTTGCAGCCGTTTTGTTGACAGCAGATGTTTCATTTGTCTTTTTTCCGCTGTTCAACGCCAAAACAATACCGACAATTATTGCGGAAACTGCAACAATACATATTGCAGTTATAATAACTATCCGCAGAATTTTTTTATTTTTTTCATCCATCTTTTAACACTCCTTTAACATTTTTGGTTATAAACATATCCTATTATATCAGCATAAAAATTTCAATACCCCAAATTTTAAATAATTGTAAAAATTACACGCCGATTTTTTAAACATCTGTGTTTATTTAATGTTAAAAACTATTTGAAAAATCAAAGAGTTTGTGTTATACTTAAAGATGTATAGGTGTATATATAGAAAACGCTGAAAAAAATATGGGAGGAAAAAATATTTATGGATTCTTTCAACGAAGCATGGAAAATAATCTGTGATTACTGCAAAGAACGCATTACCGATGTTGCATATACAACATGGATAAGCAAGATCGAACCCGTAAGCCTTGACTTTGCGGAAGGCAAAGCTACCCTCATGGTTCCGGGGGATTTTCACAGACAGACACTCGTAAGAGGATATATGAAGCTTTTGAATGACGCTTTTGCAAGCGTTTTCGGTGAAGGCATAAAAATATGCTTTACAGTTCCCGAAGAAATAAACTCAATGGAGCAGGAAATAAACGAAAGTATAATAGACGAGGACTACGAATTTACTTTCGATACATTCATAGTCGGATCTTCAAATAAATTTGCACACGCAGCATCACTTTCCGTTGCGGCAAATCCCGGAAAATCCTATAACCCGCTGTTCATATACGGTAATTCAGGTCTTGGAAAAACTCATCTTCTCTATGCTATAAAAAATGAGATAATCAAAAATTCGCCCGAAAAGATAATAGTATATGTCAAGGGCGACGATTTTACAAATGAGATGATCGAGGCTATAAGACTGAATACAACAAGTGAATTCCGTCAGAAGTACAGAAAATCAGACGTTCTTCTTGTGGACGATATACAGTTCATAGGAGGAAAGGAGTCAACTCAGGAGGAATTCTTCCACACATTCAATACTCTCTATGAAGCAAACCGCCAGATAGTACTTACATCTGACCGTCCGCCGAGAGATATAAAAACACTTGAGGAAAGACTCCGCAGCCGTTTTGAATGGGGACTTATAGCCGATATACAGCCGCCTGATTTTGAAACGAGAATAGCCATAATAAAGAGAAAAGCCGAGCTTCTTGACCTCAATCTCTCCGATGATGTCATAGAGTACATAGCAACACGCCTGAAAACAAATATAAGACAGTTGGAAGGCGTTGTGAAGAAGCTGAAAGCAAAGAATCAGCTCTACGGCGAAAAGATAACTATAAACGTGGCTCAGAAAACCATCTCAGACATACTCAATAACGACCAGCCGCCTCCGCTGACTGTAGAAAAGATAATCGACGAGGTAGCGCATACATACGGCGTTACAAGTGATGAAATACGTTCATCCAAGAGAAGCGCCAATATCTCAAACGCCCGTCAGATAGCAATATATGCCGTAAGGGAAATAACAAACCTCTCTATGAAAACCATAGGCGAGGAATTCGGCGGACGTGACCATTCAACAATAGTATATGCAATAAGCCAGATAGAGAAAAATATGGCTAAAGATCCCGGACTGAAAATTACCGTAAACGAAATAATCAAGAACATCAGGGACAGATAATATTTTCAACATCCGGTTAGTTAAGATTCAACTTATCAACAAAAGCTGTTGATTTGATAGTTTTCAACATTTCAATATTTTCAACAAGTTTTCAACTTTCCACCAACATGTTTCAACCGAAATGTTGAGAGTTTAAAATATGCCAAAATTTCCAAACATTTTCTCAAACGTGTTTCAACAGTTGAATATTGGTTGAAAACCTGATAACAAAAGGGAAAAAGCCCAATTTCAACAAATCAACAGCCCCTATTACTATTACTAAAAATATATATATATTTATTTATAGTTTTTCGCAACAAAGGACTGATATAATGAAATTCATATGCAACAGGCAAAAACTCAACGAAGCTGTGGGAAATGTTCAAAGAGCAGTATCTCCAAAAACAAATTATCCTGCACTTGAAGGTATTCTTATAAAAGCAGAAAACGGAAAAATTACTCTCTGCGGCTATGATCTGGAAATAGGCATAACCACATCAATAGATGCCGAAATAATAAGAGAAGGTTCTATCGTCATAAACGCAAGACTTCTTTCAGACATAATAAAAAGAATGCCCGAAGACAGAATAACCATAGAAAACTCTGAAAAGCTCATAGTCTATATAAACTGCGGTAAAGCAGACTATAAGATAATAGGCATAGACAGCAACGAATATCCCGAACTTCCCACAATAACCGAAAGTGAATCCTTCACCATAAACGGAGAAACACTTCAGAGTATGATAAAACAGACCATCTATGCAGTATCCGACAAGGACATAAAACCTGCACACAAAGGCTCGCTGTTTGAAATAGCCAACAACACTATCAAAATGATATCAGTTGACGGCTACAGACTCGCCATAAGAAAAGAGGATATCGAATATAACGGAGAAAAGACCTTTATCGTACCCGGAAAAACACTCTCCGAAGCTGAAAAGCTTATAAACGAAGACACCAAAGAAGTAAAGATAACCGTAGGCGACAGACATATCATATTCCAGACAGAAAAATATGACATAATAACCCGCCTTATAGAAGGCGAATTCATGAACTACAAGGCTGCAATACCTGCAGTTCATTCAACAGCAATAAAAGTAAACACAAGAAAGTTTATCGACACAATAGACAGAATGTCACTCCTTCTTAATGACAGAATGAAAAGCCCTGTAAGATGCCGAATAGAAGACGGTATGATAAAAACCTCCTGTAATACTGCAATAGGTCAGGCAAATGATGAATTTGAAGTTGAATCAGAAGGCGAAGATATTGAGATAGGCTTTGACAACAAATACATGCTTGACGCTCTCAAATTCTGTGAAACAGACGAGGTAAGAATACAAATGAACGGCCCTCTCAGTCCTATAGTCTTACTTCCGAGTGAGGGTGACAGCTTCATATTCTTAGTACTTCCCGTGAGGTTGAAAAACGAAAGATGAAAAATGAAAAAATAAATCTCCGTGAAGGAGAAGAATATATAAAGCTTGGCGACCTTCTCAAGCTCACAGGAGAATTTGAAACAGGCGGTCAGGCAAAAATAGCCATCCAGAACGGTGAAGTAACCGTAAACGGCGAAGTCTGCACAATGAGAGGCAAAAAAATGAGAAAAGGCGATCAGGCAGGTTTCAACGGCTCAATATTTGAGGTGTGCTGAATTGTATATCAGAAGTATCAGCATAGAAAATTACAGAAACCTTGAAAAAACCGAAATATTCCCATCTGAAAGAATAAATGTAATATACGGTGACAATGCTCAGGGTAAGACTAATCTTATAGAATGTCTGTGGCTTTTCACAGGCGGACGTTCTTTCAGAGGTGCAAAAGACAATGAGCTTGTCGCATTCGGAACAAAATCCGCAAATGCGGAAATAAAATTCTATTCCCGTGAAAGAGAACAGAGCATAAAACTCACAATACAAAACGGAAAAAGAACTGCCGTTCTGAACGACGTTCCTGTCAGTTATATATCACAGATAATCGGCAGTTTCTGTTCCGTGATATTTTCCCCGAACCACCTCACTTTAGTAAAAAACGGTCCGGACGAAAGGCGCAGCTTCACAGATGCGGCAATATGTCAGGCGAAACCTTTGTATGCAGCGATACTTGCAAAATACAAAAGAGTACTGACTGAAAGAAATGCGCTGCTAAAAGATATCCCAAAACACAGGGAGCTTGAAGATACTCTCGAAATATGGAACGAAAGACTCGCACACGAAGGTTCGGCAATAGCTTTTGAACGTTTCAGGTATATTGAATCACTGAAAGAAAAAGCAGTAAAATTCTATGAGGGAATATCAAACGGCAGGGAAAAGCTTGACATAAGCTATAAACCCAGCTTTAATGCAAAAAGTGACATGGCTCGTGAGGAGCTCAAGAAAATCATATTCACAAAGCTCTGCCAAAAACAAAATGACGATATAAACTGCGGCTTTACTACCGTAGGCACTCACCGTGACGATATAAGCATAAAAATAGACGGACGTGAAGCAAGAAATTTCGGTTCACAGGGACAGCAAAGAAGTGCCGTATTGTCAATGAAGCTTGCAGAAGCCGAGGTACTCAAAGAAAAAACAGGCGAAACACCTGTTATTCTCCTTGATGACGTTCTGAGCGAGCTTGACAGATCAAGAAAAAACTATCTTCTCAACAAGCTCAGCGGTTTTCAGGTATTCATAACCTGCTGTGAGGACGACATCAAATGCGAGAACAAATTTCTTATAAAAAATGGTAAAATAAAACCGGAGGGCTGAAGAAATTGTACCTTCATTTAGGAAATAACACAATAGTACGAAAAGATGATATCATAGGTATATTTGATCTTGATGCCTCCACTATATCATACAAAACAAGAGAGTTCTTATCCAATGCCGAAAAAAACGGTATGGTCGTAAACGTATCTCTGGAGCTTCCGAAATCGTTTGTGGTGTGCCGTGAGAATGACGGCTGTAAAATATATATCTGCCAGCTTTCACCCGTGACGCTGATAAAAAGAGCTTCACAGATAAGCACAGCGGCAGAATGAGAGAAAGGAAAGATAAAAATGCCAGGATTATTCAGACTTTCAAGATGTCCTTACTGCCATAAAAGAATATCGTATCCGACAGCGGCTTTTCTTAAAAACAAAGGTGAATACTGCTGCCGGTCATGCAGATGTATATCCGATGTCGTTATAAGCAGGGCAGCTTACGGTATAGCAAGCGGAATCTGCATAATTGCACTTCTTATCGTTGTAATATACACAATGGCGGGAAATCACGGAAAAATCACAGGTATGCTGCTTGTACTCGCACCGTTTCTGCTGTTCTATATCATAGTTCCGTTTCTTGTACGTCTTGCACCGTGCAAGGACAGGTCGGCAGTCCAGAAGCTTATAGAAAACAATACCTCTCCCCGTCCGTCAGATACCGCATATCAGAGCACACAGTCTCATATAAAATCAAAGCCCGTAAAACTTTCGGTAGAGGACGATTTTTCCGCAAAATTCATGATGGCTAAAAATAATTCTCATACAGGTCATTTTGAAAAATTGGAGGATATACCCGAAGTTCCCGAAGAAATTCAGAGCAGCTCGGATACCGGTTATGCGGATACATCCGAAAGCATACCCGATGAATCAATACCTACAGACGACTATGACAATAATTAAATAATAAGGGGATAATCATAATATGTCTGAGCTTCATGTATGCCCGTACTGTCATACGGTTTACAGATACAAGGATATAATAATGCTCAAAGGAAAAACACATGAATGTTATCACTGTCATAAAAGCTTTGAGGTGAACAGGATACTTAAATATATTCCCGTACCCATAATAAGCATAGTACTGATAATGATGAATGTTCTTATCCTGAAAAATTCCGAAAATATAAGCACAGGTTCATTTATGATACTTGCTCTTGCAGACGCAGTATCAATACTAATCGCATATGTTCTGTCACCGTTTCTGATAAGGTTCAGAAAAACGTCAAAAAAGAAAAAAATCTGAAAAAAAGTAATATGATTTACGAAAGCACAAAGCAACAAATACCGCACAGGAGGTCATAAAAATGGATTCCAATGACATTTCTCAGGCAACGCAAAAATACGGTGCTGACGAAATACAGGTACTTGAAGGACTGGAGGCTGTAAGAAAGCGTCCGGGAATGTATATCGGTTCAACAGGCCCGAGAGGACTTCATCATCTTGTATATGAGATAGTTGACAACTCAATAGACGAGGCACTTGCAGGCTTTTGTACAAAAATAGAGGTGCATATCCTTCCGGGAGAGATAATCAAAGTAACGGATAACGGACGTGGAATACCTGTAGGCATACAGCCGAAACTTGGCATACCTGCCGTAACAGTAGTTTTCACCGTTCTTCATGCAGGAGGAAAGTTCGGCGGCGGCGGATACAAGGTCGCAGGAGGACTTCACGGTGTCGGTGCATCTGTTGTAAATGCCCTTTCGGAATGGACGGAAGTTGAGGTCTGTGACGGAAAGGATATATACCGCCAGCGTTTTGAAAGAGGAAATCAGGCTACCGAGCTTATAAAGACAGGCGAGGGCACACAAAAGGGTACAACAGTTACCTTCAAAGCCGATCCCGAAATATTCACCGAAACAGATGTCTATGATTATGAAACACTCTCTGTAAGACTTCGTGAGCAGGCATTCCTTAATGCAGGCGTACACATCGAGCTTTTTGACGAGAGAGATCCCGAAAATATCATAAGTGACGATTTCTGCTATGAGGGCGGAGTATCGAGCTTTGTTGAATATATACACAATAAAAGGGCGCTTGATGTTATACATCCCGATATAATGTATTTCAGTGCAAAAAATGAAGAGGATACTGCATCTGCCGAAATAGCTATGCAGTACAACGAAAGCTATAACGAGCTTATCCTTTCCTTTGCAAACAACATTCATACAAATGACGGCGGTACTCACGAAGAAGGCTTCAAAAGAGCGCTCACAAGAATAATGAACGAGTATGCAAGGAAATTCAATATAATCAAGGAAAATGAGAAAAATCTCAGCGGTGAGGATGTCAGGGAAGGTCTTACCGCAATAATAAGCGTCAAGGTAAAGGACGCACAGTTCGAGAGCCAGACAAAAGCAAAGCTCGGCAATACCGAGATAAGAACACTTGTTGATAAGCTCATAAGCGAAAAGCTTGAGCAGTATCTTGAAGAAAATCCGGCGACTGCAAAGGCAATATTTGAAAAAGCACTTATGGCTGCAAGGGCAAGGGATGCCGCAAGAAAGGCAAGAGATCTTGCAAGAAGAAAGACAGCTATGGAGGGTGCAGGACTTCCCGGAAAGCTTGCAGACTGCCAGTCAAGAAATGTAGAGGAAACCGAGATATACATAGTTGAGGGTGACTCGGCAGGAGGCTCGGCAAAGGGAGGCCGTGACAGACGTTTTCAGGCTATACTTCCGCTCTGGGGCAAGATGCTCAACGTTGAAAAGGCAAGACTTGACAGGGTTTACGGAAATGACAAGCTTATGCCTGTAATAACCGCACTCGGCTGCGGTATCGGTGATGAGATCGACCTTTCAAAGCTCCGTTACGGAAAAATAATAATAATGGCGGATGCCGATGTTGACGGTTCGCACATAAGAACACTTATGCTGACATTCTTCTTCAGATTTATGCGCCCACTCATTGAGCAGGGACATATCTATATAGCACAGCCGCCGCTTTACCGTATCACCAAAGGCAAAGAACACCACTATGCATATTCCGATGCAGAACGTGACCAGATAATGAGTGAGCTGGGCGGAAAATATGAGATACAGCGTTATAAAGGTCTTGGCGAGATGGATGCGGAACAGCTCTGGGAAACAACAATGGATCCGGCAACAAGAATAATGCTCAGGGTAGATATGGAGGATGCAGCGGCAGCAGATGAAGTATTCACTATCCTCATGGGCGACAAGGTCGAGCCACGCCGTGAATTTATAGAGAAGAATGCAAAATACGTTCAGAACCTTGATGTCTGATAAGAATGTGGAATTTGGAAAGTGGAAAGTGGAATTATATTTAATTTCAGTAAGTTAATGATGTGATTGCACCTGCAAAAATGGCGAGTGCGGAACCACCAATATTAAAGGGATGATGTTGTGACAAGCGATAGTAGTGATAAACAGATGAGAGAGGAAATTTCCGAACAGCTTAAAAATATGGATAATGAAGAAAAAAATGACGAGAATCCGGAATGGGACGGCTCGGAAGCTGAACTTGTTTCGGATGATGATGCAGAAGAATATGAAATACCCGAAACGGGTATAAAGCTTTCATATTCGCTCAGCAGTGATGAAATGTATAAGTGCCTGTACCACAGCAGACTTTATAAAACCAAGGGCGCAAGGGCTATAGCACAAAGTATTATCTTTGCGGTAGCTTCAGTTGTTTTCTTCTTTGCGTATTTTTTTACAAAGTCTGAATATAACAGCTATAATCTGTTTTTCGGAGTACTTTGTCTGGTTATGATAGCAGTTATCTGGATAGTACCCCATTTACATATAAAAAGTATGGCAAAAATGATGGCAGACGGTAAAATAATAGAGGTAGAGATATATCCCGATCATCTCGATATAGGACGGAATGACGGTGCATGGAGTATAGAGCTTGACGGTACTTCCGAAATAGCTGAATTTGATAATATTTTTATGATATATACTCCCAAGGGACAAAGCTTTGCCATACCTGAAAGAATAATTGAACCTGAATTATACAACGAAATAAAGGCAATACTTTTTTCGGGAACTATTCCCGAAGAATAATCATGCGAAAGGGTGAGCTTATGGATCACGAAGTAAATATAACGGCAAGATATGCCGAGACCGATCAGATGGGTATAGTACATCATTCTGTATATCCCGTATGGTTCGAGGTCGCAAGAACAGAGTTTATAAAAACATCAGGAATTACTTATACCCAGCTTGAAAAAGACGGTGTTATGCTTCCGCTTTCAGAGCTTACTTGTAAATATATATATCCCGTACACTATGAGGATAATGTGACTATAAGAGTAAATATAGAAAAACTCAGCTTTGCAAAGATAACTTTCGGCTATAAAGTGATACTTGACGGACGTATAATGTCGGAGGGTACGACTACTCACGGCTTTGTCGATTCAAAGACTTTCAGACCTGTAAGTATAAAAAAGGTCATGCCTGAGTTTTATGAAAAACTGAAGCTTACAGCAGAGAAATAATTCTGACTTTGAAAGAGGTGCAGTTAATTGGAAAATGAACAAATTGTACAGTCCTCAAAGATAATAGATGTCGATATAGAAAGGGAAATGAAAAAATCTTTCCTCGACTATTCAATGTCGGTTATCGTTTCACGAGCATTGCCTGATGTGCGTGACGGACTAAAGCCTGTTCACAGAAGAATATTGTATTCACAGTATGAGGATAACCTTACACCCGATAAACCCTATAAAAAATGCGCTACAACTGTCGGTAACGTTCTGGGACGTTATCATCCTCACGGCGACAGCTCGGTATATGATGCGCTTGTACGTCTTGCACAGGATTTCTCTATGAGATATACACTTGTTGACGGTCACGGAAATTTCGGTTCTGTTGACGGTGATCCGCCTGCTGCTTATCGTTATACCGAATCAAAAATGAGCAAGATAAGCGTTGAAATGCTCACAGATATAGACAAGGAAACTGTCGATTTTATACCCAACTATGATGACAGCCGAAAAGAGCCTTCTGTACTGCCGTCACGTTTCCCGAATCTCCTTGTAAACGGTTCGACAGGTATTGCTGTAGGTATGGCTACAAATATACCTCCTCATAATTTAGGTGAGGTAATAGATGCCGTAAATTATGTCATAGATAATCCCGATGCATCTCTTGATGATATAATGAAGTACATAAAAGGCCCTGATTTCCCGACGGCAGGAATAATCATGGGACAAAGCGGCATCAAGGCGGCTTACGGTACGGGCAGAGGAAAAATAACCGTAAGGGCAAAGGCTGAAATAGCTGATGATAAGAACGGAAAGTCAAAAATAATCGTTACAGAGCTTCCGTATCAGGTAAACAAGGCAAGACTTGTTGAGGCTATTGCCGATATGGTAAAGGATAAGCGTATAGAGGGAATTTCAAATATTGACGACCATTCAGACAGAAACGGTATGCACATAGAAATATCCCTTAAAAGAGAAGCATCTCCGAATGTTGTCCTGAACAGCCTTTACAGAAATTCCCAGATGCAGATAACCTACGGTATAATCATGCTTGCTATCGTGAACGGCGAGCCGAAGATACTCACTCTTAAAGATATACTCCGTAATTACATTGATTTTCAGGTAGATGTTATCACAAGAAGAACTATATTCGACCTCAGAAAAGCTGAGGAACGTGCGCATATACTCGAAGGTCTGAAAATAGCCATCGACTTTATCGACGAGGTAATAAGAATAATCCGTTCATCAAAGGATCAGCCGACTGCAAGACATGCACTTTCAGAGCGTTTCGGTCTTGACGATGCACAGACACAGGCTATAGTTTCAATGCGTCTCGGACAGCTTTCAGGTCTTGAAAGAGAAAAGATCGAAGAAGAGCTTACAGCCCTTATCAATAAGATCGCAGATTTCAAGGATATTCTCAGCAACGGCGAAAGGCTTTTAGGTATAATAAAAACCGAGCTTAATGCTATACGCAGTAAGTTCAGTGATGAAAGAAGAACACAGATAGAGTCCGTCAGCGGTGAGGTCGATATCGAGGATCTTATTCCGTATGACGACTGTGTTATAACAATGACAAATCTGGGCTATGTAAAGCGTCAGAAGGTAGATAACTACCGCACACAGCGCAGGGGCGGCAGAGGTATTTCGGGTATGAACAGACGTTCGGAGGATTTTGCAACGGATATGTTCGTAAGCGGTACTCATGACTATGTATTGTTCTTCTCGAATCTCGGACGTGTTTACAAGATGAAGTGCTACATGATACCCGAAGGTTCAAGAACTTCAAAGGGTATGAATATAAACAATCTCCTTCCCCTTTCGGCTAATGAAAAGATAACGTCAATGATAAGAATGCCCGAAGAAGGCGATGAGGGAATGTACCTCGTAATGATAACCAAGAACGGTATCATAAAGAGGATAGCAACGAGTGAATTCCATACGAACAGAAAGGGAGGACTTAATGCTATTTCCCTTGATGAAGATGATGAGCTTGTATGGGTACGTCTTACCGACGGAAATGCACAGCTTCTTATCGCAACTCAGAACGGTATGGCTCTCCGTCTGAATGAAACACAGATACGTCCTACGGGAAGAACTTCAAGGGGTGTAAAAGCTATCAGACTCAAGGAAGGCGACTGTGTTATCGGTATGTCGATACTCAGGGAAGGCTCATATGTACTCACTGTTTCCGAAAACGGTTACGGCAGACTTTCAAAGCAGAGTGATTACAGGATACAGTCAAGAGGCGGTAAAGGTCTGCATAACTATCCTATATCAAAGTATGGAAAGGTTGCAGCAATAAAAGCAGTTGATCTTGATGACGATATAATCATTATATCCGACAACGGAGTTATTATAAGAATAAATGCGTCAACAATAAGCATAAACTCACGTGTAAGCAGGGGCGTAAAATTAATGAAGATGGACGGCAGCAGCAAGGTCGCAACCATTTCAAGAGCACCTCACGAGGAAGAAAGCTACAATGACAATGATGATGATGACAGTCAGTCGGGAGAACAGTTCTTTGCTGAAAGTCCTATCGAATCACAGACAATAATAGAATAATGTACAATGTGCAATGTGCAATGTACAATTCAAGTATCCGTGAGATAACTGATTTTTCATACTGTCTTGACAAATAAATGCTGTTGTGCTACAATTAATTGCGCAAACTGACAGTAAATTCATTTTGGTTGGTTGAAGAAATTTACTATTTTGCGGGAACTGTCATAATATCTTTGAGTTATTATGAATGTTCCCGTTTTTTTCATTTTATCGTATCCGAAGATGACCATTATATTTTAGGAGGAGCGTTCATGGATAAAAAGATAAGAGAAGTATTTGAAGAAGGACAAAAACAGATTGCCGATGCCAAAACGGAACAGCAGCTTCAGAATATAAAAGCCGCTTTGCTCGGAAAAAGCGGCAGTCTGACAGGATTGCTGAAGGAATTGCCAAATATCAGCGCTGAAGAAAGACCTGCCGTTGGAAAAGCTATAAATATGGCTAAACAGAATCTTTCAAAGCTGATAGAAGAAAAAAATCAGGAGCTTAAACTTAAAGCCGGTGAGATATCTTCTGACTTTGACTATACTGCTCCGGGTATTGTTCCCTGTCACGGAGGACTTCATCCTATAACTCAGATGTGCTATGACCTCAATGACGCTTTCAGATCTATGGGATTTGAAATCTTTCAGGAGGATGATATCACAAGTGAGCTTTATGCTTTTGATAAGCTGAATTTCTCTCCCGACCATCCGGCAAGAGAAAGTATGGATACATACTGGCTTGAAGGACACGATCAGGGTAAAGCTTGCGACAAGCTCTGCCTGCGTCCTCACCTTACAGGCGGAAGTGTACGCTATATGCAGACACATAAGCCCCCTTACAGATTTGTATATCCCGGCAGAGTTTACAGAAACGAAACTACAGATGCAAGACATGAAAGAGCATTCTTTCAGTATGAAGCACTTATAGTTGACCGTGATCTTACCTTTACATCAGGTAAGGTAATGATAAAGAGCATACTTTCAAAAGTATTCGGACGTGATGTGCCTGTACGCATGAGAGTCGGATTCTTCCCGTTTGTTGAACCCGGATTTGAAATTGACATGGGTTGTCTTGTATGCGGCGGCAAGGGCTGCAGTGTATGTAAGCATGTCGGCTGGATAGAGGTTATGCCCGGCGGAACACCTCACCCGAATGTTCTCAGATCTGCCGGTCTTGATCCTGACGAATATACAGGATTTTATGTAAATATCGGTCTTGACAGACTGGTAATGATGAGATACGGCGTTAACGATGTAAGACTTTTCCATAGCGCTGACCTCAGATTTCTTAATCAATTCTGTTAAGGAGGGTTACTTTTGAAAATATCATTTGACTGGATAAAGGATTATGTAGATATACCTGCTGATTTTGATGTTAATAAGCTGTTTTACGATCTTACAATGTCAACTGTCGAGGTAGAAGGAATAGCAGATTTAAGAAAACAGTTTGACAAGATAATTGTCGGTAAGATAGAGGAGGTACTCCCCCATCCCAATGCTGACAGACTGAAAATTTGCAGAACTGTAATAAGTGATTCCGAGACCGTTGATATCGTATGCGGAGGAACAAACGTTCAGGCAGGAATGAATGTTGCTGTTGCCTGCCCCGGCGCAATGGTACGCTGGCACGGTGAGGGCGATAAGGTAGAGATAAAGGTTTCTAAGGTTCGTGGAGTAAAGAGTATCGGCATGATATGCGGTGCTTCGGAGATAGGCTTGTCCGATCTTTTCCCTGCAAAAGAAGAAACTCATATTGTTGATCTTTCTGATTTTGATATTCTCCCCGGCACTCCGCTTGCAGATGCACTTGATCTTAATGACTATATTCTTGAAATAGACAATAAGTCCATGACTAACCGTCCAGATCTCTGGGGACATTACGGCATGGCTCGTGAAATAGCCGCTTTGTATGACTTTAAACTCAAGGATATAGAGCCTGTTTCTATCGAAGGCGTTGAGGAATTCCCTGTTGAGATTCAGGATACTGTAAGATGCCCACGTTATATAGGCGTTAAAATGGATAATGTATCCGTTAAGCCGTCACCTTTCAAGATGCAGAGCCGTATCTGGCGTGTAGGAATGCGTCCGATAAATGCACTGGTCGATATAACAAACTATGTAATGCTGGCAACAGGTCAGCCGACTCATGCTTTTGATTCTGATAATATATCTGACCGTATAATTGTACGCCGTGCCGAGCCGAAAGAGCATCTTTTACTGCTCAATGACAGAGAGCTTGAACTCAGCAGTGAGGATCTTGTAATTGCCGACAGTGAAGGTGCGGTAGCACTTGCAGGCGTAATGGGAGGAAGCAAGGATTCAATACTCCCCGATACAAAGCGTGTTATACTTGAGGTCGCAAACTTTGATTCAAAGGGTGTACGTCAGACAGCACTCAGATATGAGAACAGAACAGAAGCGTCTGCACGATATGAAAAGGCTATAGATGCAGAAAGATGTGACCTTGCTTTGTCTATGGCTATGTCTTTCTTTAAGGAAATATATCCTGAAATGGCAGTATGTGCTTATTCAGATGTATATCCGAAGAAGCAGGAATGCTGTGAGATAGATGTTGATGTTGACTGGCTTGACAGAAGACTCGGACAGCATATTGATGAAAGTGTAATAAACACAAAGCTTTCACAGCTCGGTTTCAAGGTAACATTCAATGACGGTAAAATGCACGTTGTAGTTCCTTCATGGAGATCAACAGGCGATATCTCGATAAAAGATGATATCATGGAAGAAATCGCAAGACTGTACGGCTATGAAAAGTTTGAGGCTACACCGATAACCACATCTTTCACAGGTGCTATAAATCAGATAGATATTGATCTTGTACGCCGCATAAAAGAATATCTTGCATTCAGATGCGGTATGCAGGAGATATTTACTTATCCGTGGATGAATGATACATATGTAGAGGCAATTCTTCCGACAACTGACGGAATACTTAAATTGTCCACACCGCCCGCACCTAATGAAAAATATATCAGGTCATCATTACTGCCTAATATATGTGCAACAGTAGCCAAGAACGAAAGATATTATAATGAGTTTGCAATATTTGAAGAAGCACAGATCGTAAAAGATACAGATTATACTTCAGATTATGATCCTACCGAAAAGCTTCCCCTTACTGAAAGATATATTGCAGGTTCAATGGTAAGCACATCTGATGTATTCATGCTTTTCAGGAAGGTAAAGGGA
>JBGVAQ010000249.1:0-3253 GCA_045224775.1 Acutalibacteraceae bacterium
TTTTTATTTGGGTACTCTCTGTTGGATGCCTGAAATTTTCTTTTGTGCAGATATACAAATTTTCTGGGGACTGAATAGTTACAAAAAAATAATAATACCCGACAGTGTAACAGAACTTGGGGGAAAATGCTTTATGTTTTGCCGGAGTCTACAGGGGGTTTGGCTTCCCGCAAGTATTAAAAAAATACCGGAAGGATGCTTTGCCTGCTGTGTGAATATTCAAAATGTTATTTGTGCATCCGATATAGAGAATGAGAATCATTCTGCCTTTTTTTTCGGATCCAATCATGAAAATGAAACTTGGGAAACCGAGAACAGTTCAGTTATCATTCCTGATGGTATTGAATCCATCGGAGATATTGCCTTTTTCGGCTGTACCAATCTTAAAATATTACATCTTCCTGAAACAGTCGGACAAGTCGGAAATCTATCGTTTTATCAAAGCAGTGCTTTGGAACAGATCATAATTGACAGCAATGCGGAAATACTGCGGGGATTATTTGAAGATGACAACATTCTGGGAATAATAAAGTTTTTTGGAAACACTACAATAGTCGATCAGATCCTTGGTAGCTATATGCAAGCCGATTTGGATATAAAAACGTATTTATCTCTTAAAGAGAAGGAAGCTGCCAGCCATAACAATTCAAACCATTTCAAACAGCTCAGGAACTTTGTTGTATCAGGACAAAGGATGAAAATAAGCAGAAGATTCCTGAATACAGGAGGATATTTTATCAAGCGAAAGCTGTTCAAATATATTGCTGATATAGAAAGATCAAAAAAAACAAGCAAAGATTTCGACCTCAGGGATAATTTTGATTACATGGTAAACATGTTTATTTCGGCAGGATTAACAGAGTATGTCTTGTATCTGCTTGAAAAAACAGAATATCTTAATCGTGAAAATATGGATATGTTTATCAATCACGCTATGGAGGATCAGCCGGAACTTGGAGAGAACCATATGGAGATAAATAAACGCCTTTTCGGAAATTCCTCTTTAGATGATCTTCTTGATATATAATTTTGGTGATATAACATGAGTGACCATGAAATAATATGTGAAACAGCAAAAAAAATCATTTCCCTTTCATGCAACAGAATACTTGCAAGGTACAAATTCTTCTTTGAATTATTTGTCAATATTCAAATTGAAGAAAAAACAGATGCGGCAGAAGCTTTTTTTTCTTGTGGAGATACATTGTATTATGACCCTGTCAAAGTTATTAAGATATATCAGACTGATCCGGCTTCTGTCACTCACTCTATCATGCATTCTTTCATGCACTGCTATTTTCTGCATCCGTTTTTCAAAGACAAGGTAGAACCTAAAATATGGGATCTTGCGTGTGATATTGTTGTGGAAAACATAATAGACAAAATGAATGAAGATGTCTTATACGATGCTAAGGAGAGAGAACTGTCGGCAAATTTGAATAATTTGCGGAATATGTTTGTGCCATTTTATATCAAAAAAATATATTCGGAGCTTCAGTCATTTAACAATGATTATATCGAAAGACTCAGCCAGTTATTCAGGTACGATCTTCATCTCTGGTATGATAACAGAACCAGCGACATAGCAGAAAAAGACAGACCTGACCCATTGGGTTTTGATGAAGATAATGACCTCTTTGCTTCAGATGATGCAGTTGAGATGGAGGAAGAAAGGCGAAGTTCCAAGCACGACAATAAAAAAGCCTCCGAATGTCCAGATAACGAAAACAGTACTGATGACTTACTTAATATGCTGTTATCCGGATTAAACATAAATAACAGTCAGGAAAGCAGTAATGCTGACGATAATGAAAGCGAAGAGAACGATGCAGATACAGAAGGAAATGAAGAAGTTTCAGACACAGACGAGAATAGTGACGAACTTTCCGGAACGGATGAAAACGGTAAAGTGCTTTCCGGAACGGACGAAAACAGCGAAGAGCTTTCCGGTACGGATGAGAACGGCAAAGAGCTTCCCGATACGAACGAAAATGGCGAAGAGTTATCCGGAACGGATGAGAACGGTGAAGCACTTTCCGGAACGGATGAGAACGACAAAGAACTTCCCGATACAAACGAAAATGGCGAAGAAAAGACAGAATTCAGGAATAGTCTGTTTTCCGATGAGACAATAAACAAATGGAACACCCTGTCCAACAGTATAAAAAGAAATCTATATTATACCGAAGAACCGTTTTTGGATCGTGAAATGGTGAATGAAATGTTTGTACAGCTTAATTCGGCAACAAGACCGGATCATGACTTCCGGAATTTTCTGAAACAGTTTGCAAGAAATAAAGAGACCATGAAAGTCAATAATGATGAATTTGATTATATTTATTACACTCAGGGACTTACGCTGTATAATAACATTCCGCTTATTGAGCCGCTTGAATATAAAGATGAAAAAAAGATTTCGGAGCTTGTCATAGCGATAGATACATCCGGTTCGGTACATGGCGAGCTTGTCAGAAAGTTTATAAAAAAGACCTATGAGATCATTTCAGACAGACAGCTTTTTGGGAAAGACTTTGTTGTTCATATTCTGCAATGTGACGAAATGATTCAGGATTACCAAATCGTCAGAAATCAGACGGAAATGGAAAACTACATCAAAAACCTGACGATAAAAGGTTTTGGCTGTACTGATTTTATGCCGGTTTTTGATATGATCGATGAAATGAAAATGAAAAAGGAATTAACTGATTTGCAAGGATTGCTATATTTTACTGATGGGTTTGCATGCAGATAATTTGATGGATTTCCCTCAAAAAAGCCCGACTATAAAACTACATTTATTTATGTAGACGGATTTAACAATAACTATGATGTTCCGCCTTGGGTGATAATCAAAACGATAGGTCAATATGAACTTGGAGATGAACCAATATGAATATAAAAGAAGCCAAAAAACACATAAAAAATACGATGATAGCATATTTTTCAAAGGATGAAAAGGGAAAATATATGATTCCTCAGCAGAGACAGCGTCCCGTTCTGCTGATGGGACCTCCCGGCATCGGAAAAACAACGATCATGGAGCAAATAGCAGATGAGCTTCATGTGGCCTTTGTGTCCTATTCAATGACACACCATACCAGACAATCTGCCATAGGTCTTCCTTCTATCGTTACAAAAACTTATGGTGGAAAGGAATACAAGGTGTCCGAATATACCATGAGTGAGATAATCGCTTCGGTCTATGAAGCGATGGAAGCAACCGGCAAGAATAACGGAATACTGTTTCTTGATG
>JBGVAQ010000250.1:0-3876 GCA_045224775.1 Acutalibacteraceae bacterium
TCTTGTCGATAAAAATACAAATTGTATTATAATTCGGAACTTTTCGGACCGTTGTGACTTATAAATCACCTTAAAATATACAATTTGTAGAAAGGAAAAAAAGTTTTAATAAAGGTGTTGACAAATGAAGAAAAAGGTGGTATTATAACAAAGCTGTCGCACGGAGCGGCTGAGAAAAAGAGCTTGAAACAGGCTTGAATAAAGGACTTTCGGGAGAAAACCGGACTTGACTGATACCGAGCTTCTGAAAAGAATTTAAAAAAAAGTTTAAAAAAACTCTTGACAAAAGCTACAAAGTGTGATATGATTTATAAGTCACAACGGTCCGAAAAGTTCCGAATTATAATACAATTTGTATTTTTATCGACAAGACTTTCACTTTCCGATTTTTTCAAAAAGCGAAAATAATATACAAACAAGCAAATTAATCGAAGGTTTACGACTTTTTTTCTGCCATTTACAGCTAAATATGATTGATATTACAAAAAATATAATGTATAATTTTATAGGGACATTCCCCGAAATACATATTTGAAAGGTGGAAAATATATGAACAATTTTGTATTCTCCTCGCCCGGTGCGGCAGTAAAGAATATTTTTTCAAAACCGATGATAACAACCCTCGGCTGTTCGCTCGGATTACTCGGTGTATCTGTACTCGCAAGAGCAATATGCAGTGCCGCTGACCAGAAACAGCTTGATCTCTATGCATCGCTTTACTATATGTTCGGTTCATCATCAGTATTTATCGTAAATATAGTAATGGGTTCGATAATCGCAGCAGCATTGTTCTTTCTTGCAGCAGGAATATTTTCTGCTCGCTCGGCAATTCTCCGCAATGAAACAATTGAAAATGCAACAGGCATGATGAAAATATCATCTGTAACAGCTCTGGTTATAACAGCTATTTATATAGTTATAGCCTTTGCATCAGTAGGTGTGCTTAACCATACACAGATAAGCGAAGCTTCATTGGTATCCGCTTCCGCAAACAGCCTGTTTACCGCAGCATTCTTTTTAGGTGCAGTAACCATTGCAGCCGAGATATCGCTCATCAGGCTTTCAGGCTCGATAAATAAGAATATCAGGTCATCCGACACCGTAAAGAAAGGCTCAGCACTTCTTAGTGTATCATCAATAGCAGGCGCATCTGTAGCATTCGGCATTTTCTGTGCTGCTCTTTACACACTTGTTATTCCTTCCGAAAGTTATCGTCAGAGCATAATAAAAGACCTTCCCGTAAAGGCACTTGAACCCTCAAAGATAATCATGGACTCGATCAATATAGTACTGTATATCTCACTCCTTGTAATGTTCATATCTCTTGTTATGATAGCATTCTCATATGCAGCAGCCATGGACTCTATAAAAAGAGCCGCAAGGGCATTTGCATACAATCAGATGCACATGGCAAACGATCCTAACAATATACCTGATTATGCTGCACAGGGCAATTACAACTATAATCAGCAGAAAACTTACACACCGTATTTTGACATGAACCGTCAGTATCAGGATGTGTACAGAAACATCTATAACGGTGAAGTAACTCCCTCTCCGGAGCCGCCTGTAAATCCTTTCAAGCCTGCTCCGGCAAGCATGCCAAGAACACAGTATCCGACACAGCAGCATGTACAGCCCGTACAGCCTGAAACGCAGAATACAGAAAAAGCTGAAGCTCCGAATACACCATCAGAAGAAAAGGCCTCATCAGAGGAATGAACTTAAAAGCAGGAGAGATATGTATGAATCAGTTTACATCAGCATCAGATCCGAAGGAGCTTGAAAGAAAGCATGATCTTATAAGATACATGGGAAAATACGGCGGTATCATCGCATTCATAGTTTCATCGGGAATAATAGCAGCGTTATATCTTATAATACTCATAAACCTGATAAGTTCGGGGAGTAAGCTTTCAAGCCTGTCAGCAGTATCAGGTGAATCGTATATAACCATGCTTCTGCAAAGAGAGCTTACAATACTTACAGTAATCGTAGCCATATGCACAATTGCACGTATTATCCCCTTTGCAGCGTCAATAATGATATTTGTGACATCAAAAAAGGAAGGTCCGATAGAAAGAATACTTACCGGTGTAAATCTCATAAAGATATTCGGTATTATCGAAACAGCCGCATGGATACTTATGGCTGTATTCTATATTTACAGTATTATAAAATCAGGCGGTATCAAGTTAAATAACTCCTCGCAGCTGTTCTCGTTTGTGCTCAGCGTTCTGATTCTTATATTCAAGCCGCTTCAGGGCTACAGCGTATTCAAATATATGAATACCATAAAAAATGCTATAAAGCACGGTGATCTTCCGAATGAAAGCTTCGGCACTTTCAAATTTGCTTCGGTAATGCTTGCTACAATACATATCATATTTCTTATAACAATAGTGTCCGCTGTTTTTCGTGCAGGCGGTCTGCAATACGGCTTTGAACTCTTCAAACAGTCATTCTCAAGTTTATGGTTTATCTATCTCTACCTTGCAGCCTATGCATTCAGCAATCTGGTGGCATCAAACATATCTACCGTACACGCAACACGCATAAGACTTGCAAACACATCAGGCTTCAAGCCGACCATACCGGATTATTACGAAAACGCCGAAAAGCCGCAGACACCTACTTACAGTACAGCTCCGACATATGAATCTCCTAACAGCCGGTTTGAACCGAACAATAAGTTTAACGCTCAGCAGAACCAGTTCAACCCTAACAATCAGTTCAATGCTCAGCAGAACCAGTTCAACCCCAACAATCAGTTCAATGCTCAGCAGAACCAGTTCAACTCTAACAATCAGTTCAATCAGGGATATACTGCACCTGCACCGCAGCAGCCTGAACTGCCAAAGCCGAGAACAAACAAATATCAGGATTTCGGCGGATTCAGCTTCAACGATGACTTTAACGATAAATAACATCTCTCCTGCCGGCAGCCATACAAATGAGTGTGGCTGCCGATATTTATACCCAAAATCAGAGTTAAAATAAGTCTTGAATTGAACGAAAAAATAAGTTATAATAGGCTTGTTGTAAAATAAGATGTCATTTACGGAGGGTATTATGAAAAAAAGAATTATTACGGCATTGTGTGCCGTCACAATCATGTCATTTGCAGGATGCGCACAGCAGGGCGTACAATTTGAAAATATCGACACAAAAGATGTTATCAGCACAAACGATGTTAAACAGAGTGATTTTACAAACGACCTTGACGGACTTGAAAAGTATTTCATAAAGCTCAGATATATTCCCGAAAAGACTGAACCTACAGAGATGCTCTATAAAGTCATAGGTGCAAAGGACGGCGACAGATACATCTTCAACGTAAACGGAACAAATGTTGCTATGGAGCTTTACGAATACGATACAGACAACCTCAACGAAGATGCAAAGCGTGTTCTTGACGAGATAAAGGAAACAGGAAAATTCCATGTTTTCAAAAATAAAGACATAGACGGTGACAATACTTATCCGGCTGTAATATCCGACAACGGAAAGTACATGATGATATATAACGATCCTTCAAAGGAAACACAGAATATCACACAAAAAAATGTAGTCGAATTAACATTCAAAAGCTACTACAAGGACAACAAACCCGTTGATCCTGAACCAAGCAAGACAGAAGAATCCTCTGCCGAGAGCAAAGAAGGAAGCTCAAAAGACTGACAAAGCAAAAACCTGTGAACACTCAAAAAATGTTCACAGGCTTTTTAATATCAATACATAAACGAACAAAACAAAAAATCAGGAAGTGTTAACTTCCTGATTTTTCTCAAGCGTGACCCGGACGGGAATCGAACCCGTGTTACCGCCGTGAAAGGGCGGTGTCTTAGCCGCTTGACCACCGGGCCGGAGTGAGCA
>JBGVAQ010000251.1:0-1104 GCA_045224775.1 Acutalibacteraceae bacterium
AAGGTATATCCCAAGATAAAGCAGCGGCACTTTGCGCTGAAATAAGAAAGGCGTTCGGTATGCGTGAGGTTATGCTCTATCTTGAAAAGTACAGGATATCAACACAGGAGGCTGTCAATGTCTGGAAAACATTTGGTGCTGATGCGATAAGTCTTATAGAATCCGATCCGTATATACTTTGTGAGGAAAGAATTAATGTCAGCTTTGAAAGAGCTGACTACATAGCTGCCGCACTTGATAAACCGTGTGATGACAAACGGAGAATACGTGCAGGGATAATATATATAATCACATATAATTCCGGAAACGGTCATACATGTCTGCCGAGAGAAAAGCTTGTTTCTGTAACGTCAAAGTTTTTGAAGCTTGAAGATCAGCTGATAAATGATGTTATAGAGGAACTTATATCTGACGGAGGGCTTGTTTCCGATAATATCGAGGAACGGGAGTTTATTTTTCTTCCGTCATTCTATAAAAGCGAGAGCTATGCGGCAGGCAGACTGCTTATGATGCTGCAATTTCCGCCGGAGAGGATAACAGGCATAGAGCTTTCTCTTGAAGCGTTTGAAAAGCAGAAAAATATAACCTATGCAAAACTGCAAAGAAAAGCGATAATCGAGGCAATGTCGGGAGGACTTCTTATTCTGACGGGAGGTCCGGGCACAGGAAAGACCACAACTCTTAATGCAATAATAGAACTGTATAAGCAAAGCGGGATAAAGGTCGCACTTGCAGCGCCTACGGGCAGAGCGGCACAAAGAATGTCAGAGGTGACAGGCTGTGAGGCAAAGACAATACACCGGCTTTTAGAGGTTGAATGGGATAAGCATGACAGACCTGTTTTTACACGCAATGAAAAGAATATGCTTGACTGTGACGCACTTATCCTTGACGAACTTTCAATGGTAGATGCAACTCTTTTCGAGGGCGTACTCAGGGCATTAAGGCTCGGATGCAGACTGATAATGGTAGGTGACAGCGATCAGCTCCCGTCGGTAGGTGCAGGAAATGTTTTGGGTGATCTGATATCATCGGAAAAGATACCTGTTGTACAGCTTAAAGAGATATTCCGCCAGTCTATGAAAAGTCTGATAGTAACCAATG
>JBGVAQ010000252.1:0-7939 GCA_045224775.1 Acutalibacteraceae bacterium
TCCGCAGCAGAGCCGAGAACGCACTGCAGAGAGTGCTTTCGGAAAACGGTTCAGAGTCCGTCATAGCGATCGTGACGCATGGGGGCATGGTGAACCAGTTGTACGGCGCTCTGCTTCACATGCCGATTGGAGAAAACCGCTTTTTCCGCACAGCCGACACAGGGATCCACATCTGGGAGATTACGGAGCGCGGAAGCTATGTGATAAAAGCAAATATGGATGACCACATAAGAGGAATATGAGCGACAAGTTCGAATTTGTTGGAGGAGAAATGTATAAACCGGAATTTGAAAACCACGATTTCATAAGTGGTTACTGCCCCTCATAGGGCTTTAATAAAATCCTCCAAAACGCTTGAAAACAAAGGATTTATCGCAATGTGTCCGCCTTATCCCTTTATACGATTTCACTTGCGTTTATGCTTCCCTCGCCACCTCATAAGGGCAAAAATAAGGGAAGAAAAATCTGATAACAAGCTATAAAAACAAGTGGCAATCGGGAAACTGTGACATATGTGCGAATATATTATACTGGAGGATTTCAAGATGGACAAGTACATTTATGATGAAAACAACGGTCTTTGGTATGAACTGCAAGGCGAATACTATTTGCCGTGCCTTAGCTTGCCACCCGAAGAAGAAAAGCCTATCGGGATATGGGGACAGCGGCACAAACGCTACCTGAAAGAACATAGAAAAGCAACCTACACAACACTTCTGACCAGCGGTAAGCTCAACACTTATCTTTCCGGCATCAACGAACAGGCGCAGGAACGCTTTGAACGGCTCATAGATGGCATGAAGCAGGCACAGGGTATCACGGAACAATTAAAGGCGGAAAACGCCTTAGAATGGGTCAGGAGAATGAATAATATACGGGCTTGTGCGATGGAGATTGTGAATAAAGAAATCATCTTCGCATAGCAGACTGGCGGTAACGCAAAGCGAGGGGTAAAGGTGTAAATGCCTTACCCCTCGTATTTTATGACGAGAATATGGCTTAACACAAGGCATTTGTGGGTTAAAAGCGTTACAGTAGAGAGATTATGCTGAAAACATAGGGTTTGGCAATCCAAAAGCAAACTTTTTATGAATGTTGTCTGTTGCCTCTTGACTTATATCGGCAATCTATATATAATCGATATGTAGACTGTCGATACAAGGAGGGACATATATGGCAATTGATAAATCTCTGATTTCAGGGAATACAGATATGCTGATTTTGAAGCTGCTTGAAAAACAAGATATGTATGGGTATCAGATGATAGAAGAACTTGCGAAGCAATCCGACCATACTTTTGAATTGAAAGCAGGAACATTATATCCTCTGCTCCATCTCTTAGAGCAAAAGCAGTATCTTGTGTCCTATGACGGAGAAACTGTTGCGGGGAAAACAAGAAAATATTACAGGATTACAGATGAAGGGAAAAGATTTCTTGTGGTGCGGCTGTCTGAGTGGGAAAGCTACTCTGCCGCAGTCAATAAGGTTTTGTCGGGGGGTGTTTTGCTTGCAGGAATATAATTCTCCCGAAGAATATATCAAGGATGTTCAAAGATACATTCGTTGGAGCAGAGCAAAGGTTGTGGCAACAAGAGAGCTTTCTGACCACATAAACGACCAATACGATGCTTTGCGGGAAAACGGTCTGAATCAGAAAGAAGCAATGAGAAAAGCCATTGAAGAAATGGGCGATGCAGATGTAGTTGGGACAGAGCTTGATATTGTCCACCGCCCGAAAGTGAATTGGCTGTTGCTGCTCATAGCAGGCGTGTTGCTGCTGAGTGGTATTCTAATCTCTGCTATGCTAACCTCAATATCCCTGACCGTACCAAAGATAATCGGTATTGTGCTTGGAGTTTGTGTTGCTGCTTTTTTGTATTTTATTGATTACACTGTCTTAATTCGCTTTCCAAGAGCGTTATACGGACTGCTCTCACTGGCGGCAATCTTCGGGCTACTCTATGAATTATGGAACGGATTTGCACCGCTTGGATACGGTTTTCTGTTCTACCTGCTGCTATGCTATCCGATTGTTTTGGTCGGAATCCTGTTTTATGAAAAGAACAGTGAAAGCGAGACAAAAATCATACATTACTGGCTATATGCTATTTTTCCGCTGACTTTAGCGTTAATAAATCAAGCGTTTCCAGTTTTTGTGTTGCTGTTGGCTTGCGAGCTATTCATCTTTTGCTGCGGGTTAAAATTAAAATGGCTGAAATGGAATCGTGTTAATATCTTCGGTGTGGCTTGTATGCTGATTTTTCTTATTATCGGAGTGTACCTGTTAAGCCGCTTTTATCATCTTTTTCGCTTGCAGGAAAATACAGGATATTTACAACAGCTCGATTTCTTTTCGGTGTTTCGTGAAGCGGAGTTAATTGGAAAAAGCGGAATGCCTGTTGATGTGAAGGTAATGAGCTACTTCTATGACCACCCAATCACCCTGCTCCTGTACGAATACGGAAAATTTTCACTTGTATTTTTGCTGTTTGTATTCGGGATATTGTTTGCTATCCTTTACAGGACTTCAAAAAAGCAGGATACAGAGGTTGGCAAACTTCTAACCAATACCGTGCTGTTGATTTATATTTTACGAATTGTTTTCACTGCCTTATCCGACATTGGGGTTCTTCCGAACTTCTTTATGTGCGTCCCCTTCGTTGTAACAGGAGGAATGTTCATTATTTACGATATGGCACTTGTTGGAATTATCCTATCAGTAAACCGCAATGAGAGCATTGCAAAGGATTGGATTAAATTAAAAAGCAAGCGTAACGCTGCTAAAAACGGAGGTCAACTATGAAAAAATTCTTATGTGCTATTCTATTCTTGACGATGGTAATCAGTCTCTCCGCCTGCGGCGGTAAAGGCGTTTCGACACTTGTGAAGCATTATGGTCAGGAAAAGGTCGATGAAATGGAAATCGAGTGTACCGATGAAACACAGCTAAAGGTCGCAAATGACCTCATAGCAGAAGCAAAGGATATTATGTCTTACTGCGGGTCAGGAGACGGTACGAATAAAGAGGACTGCGGTGCGTTAGAAAGATACTATTTCTTTGATGATAAGGCGGTTCGGGCAGATGTTTCGATAGAACTTGTAACCACCAAACAGGAAAATGGGAAGGGATATATCTGGGTGAAATATTCAGCCGATTATTACGATAAGGATGATACTCTCATTTCTGGTAACGGAGAAGCATATTCACGTTGGGATATTGAACAGTTAGATGGAAAATGGACGGTAACGTTAATTGACGAAATACCGTAAGGATTGGTGAGTGTATGCAGAAACAAGCCGAATGGATATTATGTCCTGTTTGTGGCAACAAAACCCGTGACAGAACAAGATATGATACGGTCTTGAAAAACTATCCTCTCTACTGCCCGAAGTGCAAGCAGGAAACGCTGATAGAAGCAGAGAACTTGAAAGTAACCGTTATAAAGAAACAGGAAAACTAATCTCTATATGTATGCCGCCGTGTATGGGTAAAACCATAGCGGCGGTTTTTCTTCGCCTATCGGCTGCCTCTGTCAAAGGATTTCTTTCGTGGCTTTTGCTGTCTGCCCTGCTCCTGCAACTGTCTGAGCCTGTTTCGGACGCTCTCCTTTTCGGGCGGTCTTGGCGGTCTGCTCTTTTGTTTCACCTGACGCTCCCATTCGGCAAGGTCACGGTTGTATTGTTCCACAACGGCTTCCGCCTCCCGATAGGTCGCCATGAATGCCTGCACATCGGGATAACCGTCCTCCCTGAGAATATCGGGGAGCTTATCCAGCCTGCGGTCAATTTCTTGCTCCGTCTGCTGTATCTGCTCGGTAAGGGCTTTGCGCTCCTTGCCCTTGAAAATCCCTGTTGTTTCTGCAAGCTGTGTTTTCAGCTTGGGCAGAATGTTGTCCTGCAAATTCCTAATCCCTCTTGCCTCATCCTGCACCCGTATCATTAGATTCCGCATGGTGCAGAACTCTGTCATATCAATATCCAGCGTGGGCTTCGGCGGTATCCCGTATTCACGGATAAGGTTTTGTAAAATGTCCTTCGCCTTGTTCACGATACGGCGGAACAGATTCGGCAGCCAGCCCTCGCTTTTAATGGATTGGCTAACCTTGTCGTGTATCTCGGTTTGTTTGATTTCCAGTATTTTAGCCTCCTCAATCCCCGATACAAGTGCCATGTCCGCTGTCCTGTTCCATTCCTGCCTTGTAGCGTTGTCGGCTGCAATCTCTTCGGCTTTGGGATTGTTCTTGCCTATTTTCTTTGTCGGCAGGTACACGCTGTTTTTGTCAAATACCTTCAGGTGCTGTTCAGGGTTTTCAATATGGAGATTGATAAGGTTTGTATAATCCTCTTTTACCTCCCGAAGAAAAGGCTCTCTCTTGAAGCGGTCATCCTTTACGGTGAACAGATGGCTTTCGTAAACCTCTCCCTTTTTGATAATGGTACAGCCTTTTCTTATCTGCCCGTCCTCACCTGTGATTTCCTTCTTGGTGCGTACCCGCTTGCCTGTTTCGTCAAAGAATACGCTTCTTGTGGCAATCTTCACATCAGGCTCAGGAAGCAGCTTCCTTTCGCTGAAAATCAGATGAATGTGGTAATTGGTCTTGCGCTTATTGTGGTGCAATGCCGACACACATTCCACGCCGTACCGCCTGCGGAACTCATCTGTAAAATCCTCAAGCACCTGCTGCGGCTCGTACTGCGTGTAAACTTCGGGCAGGGCGATAATCAGCTCCCTTGCCTCAATACATTTCCCCTCTGCGCCGCTGCGCTGGAACTCCTGCCGGCTCTCCCTTGCGAGATTATTCCAAAAGGCATTGTCGGCGGTGCGGTAAGTGGCGTACAGATTTTCCTGTCTTGCGTGGCTGGTGATATACGATATTCGTCCTTTGACATTAGGCAGCTTCGACATCTGTATGAAGCTGTGTCTTGCCATAATCCAACCTTTCTTTAAAATATACCGTTCTCATTTTGCAACCGTCTTGACGGTTGCTGCTGTTTCGGCGGCTTTGCTGACGGAACAGCGCCGTATCAAAAGCGGCAGGGATTTCCTGCAAGCGTTGATACGGTAGCTCCCCGCAGGGGCGAAATACCCTGAGTACAAATCGGCAGATTTGTGCGAGGGGTGTATTTCGCTCTCAAACGCCGAGGGCTTTAAGAACGGTCAATCTACTCGGCGGACATCATTCTGATTGAGAAGATTTCTGCCTTGATTGACCGTCATAAAACGCTCCAGCGTGTCCCTTCGGATAATGGTCTTGCGCCCTACCTTTAAGACAGGCAGCTTGCCCCAGTCCACCAATTTCCGCATGGTGTTCCTGCCGATACCCGTACATTCGGCGGCTTCCTCGATGGTCATACCTATTTTAACTGCGTTCATTATCTCATCCTCCTTTTGAAATACTTGTTTTGCAACTGTACAATCCTAATTATACTTATTTTGCAATCTCGTGTCAACCTGTTTTGCAACTGTTTAGGAATTTTTTTTAATATTTATCCCGTTTCAGGGTTGCAATCTGCATTTTGATGTGCTATAATGATACTCGTCAGGAGGTGAAAACCTTGAAAAAAGAAATTGAATTCACCGCAAAACAAGTCGGTGAACGGGTAAAAGAGCGCCGAACAGAACTAAACCTTACCATGCCTGAGCTTGGAAAGCGTATCGGCGTAAACAAATCCACCATTCAGCGGTATGAAGCAGACGGCGTTGACCCGAAGCGTACTATGATTATCAACGGTCTTGCCGATGCGCTGCTTACCACTCCCGAATGGCTGACAGGGCTTTCCGAGGAAAAGGAATATGATGCCCGCACGCTCTGCCAAAAGGACATTGAGGAGCATATCAAAAAGTACCTTGATACGGTTTCCTCCACGGTCAGCGGAGAGCCGCACCAGCAGCTTCTTACCACCTTCCTCGGCAAGATGATTGACCTGTACTCGGTGCTGTGCCACTACTTTGCCAACGCTATGGCGGAGGTTGACCGTGTGGCGGAGGACGAGGGCTTGAAGCAGTCGATTATGCGGTATGCGATTGAGGTGGGCGCAATCGAAGAACGGGTCTACCGCAAAGAAATGGAAATACCTATCGAAGATATGAAGCGTTTTTTAGACGGAATTTTACATATCTACGATGAGGGACGCACCAAAGTATCTATGGGCGACCTCTTCGGGATAGTGACGGAAGCCGAAAACAGGCTTGCCGAAAAAGAAAATTCCGTGGCACCTTGACAAAAAAATATGCCGATTGAAACCAACCGGCAAAAGTGACATTCTTTACTTTACGCACACCATATGTCACAGTCCCGATTGCCACGGATAGAAAGGAGTTTTTATCTATGGCAAAAGGTTCTGTAAGAAAGAAAGGCAAAAAGTGGTACTACCGCTTCTATATCGAAGATGAAAGCGGCAATCTGGTACAGCGTGAATTCGTGGGAACAGAAAGCAAATCCGAAACGGAAGCCCTGCTCCGCAAGGCGATGGAGGACTACGAGGAAAAGAAATTCGTTGCAAAGTCTGAAAACGCCACGGTGGGAATGCTGCTGGATATGTGGGTGGAGGAAGAACTAAAGCCCGGCAGTCTCAGCAACGGTACGGTAATGGCATATCAGGGTACGGTAAACCGTATCAAGCAGCACCCTATCGGCAGCCGAAAGCTGAAAACCGTCACCGCCGACCATTTGCAGGCGTATATGGATTTTCTCAGCTTCGGCGGGACAAATCCCGACGGTACAACGGCAAAGGCACTTAGCAAAGGGTATCTGCGTTTGTTCTCGGCAGTCCTGCAAGGAGCGTTCCACTTTGCGGTATTCCCCAAACGGCTGATTACCTTCAACCCGATGCAGTATGTGGTATGGCGGGGCAAAAAAGAGGACTATGACCTGTTTTCGGACGAGGACGGCAATACCGATTCCACACCCACGCTCAGCCATGAGCAATATCTGAAGCTGGAGGAATTTCTGAAAAAGAAAGATAACCCCGCTTTACTGCCCATTCAGATTGCCTACTACACGGGGCTTCGCATCGGCGAAGTCTGCGGCTTGACTTGGCAGGATGTCAACCTTGACAAGCAGTACCTTACGGTGCGCCGCAGTATGCGCTACAACGGGGCAAGGCATAAAACCGAGATAGGAGCGACCAAACGGAAGAAAGTCCGTACCGTGGACTTCTGCGACACGCTGGCGGTGATCCTCAAAGCGGCGAAAACCGAACAGCACAAAAACCGCCTCCAGTATGGCGGGCTTTACCACCTCAACTACTACACCGAGGTGAAGGAAAAAGACCGTACTTACTACGAGGTTTACAGCCTGCCGAGGACAGATGAAATCCCAGAGGGGTACAAGGAAATATCCTTTGTCTGCCTCAGACCTGACGGCGCATACGAATCACCGAGTACGGTAGGGATTATGTGCAGGACGGCAAGCAGAAAGGTCGAGGGCTTGGAGGGCTTTCATTTCCACCAACTTCGTCACACATTCACGAGCAATCTGCTCTCAAACGGGGCAGCGCCGAAGGATGTGCAGGAGCTTCTCGGACATGCCGATGTCAGTACCACAATGAATATTTACGCTCACGCTACAAGGGAAGCGAAGCGTACTTCCGCAAGACTGCTGGATAAGGTGGTCGGCGGAGAGTAAAAAACTTTCCCTTGTTTCGGCTCGTAAGGGCAAAAACAAGGGAAAATACATAAGGTTGGAACACAAGATAGGCGAAATGCCTTGAAAATACAGCGTTTTCAGAGGGTTTAACAGATAAATCGGAATTTAGAGGGAATCTATATGGAGAATATAAAAACAAAAATATGTGTTGAGTGTGGAAGTGAATACTTGGCAAATTCTTCAAAAATGTCTGAATTATGTCCGGAGTGTGCTTCTGTTTTATATGGTTACCAAAATTGTAATCACATCTTTGAGAACGGCAAATGTATTAAATGTTTATGGGATGGTAG